>JBKJSR010000199.1:0-7858 GCA_046594355.1 Bryobacter sp. | reverse complement strand
GCGTCATATTCGGCCCGCAGTGCCTTGACATAGGTGCGGGGCTCGGCGGGGAGGGCTTCGATTTCGGCCAGTGTGAGATCGCCGAGTTTTTTCTTCTTGAGGTCGAGACGATACTTTTCCGCGACGAAACGCAGGAATGCATCGTGGTATTCGAAGGACGCGAGCAGGTCGGACCAGGCATAGTTGAGCTCTGCGCGGGAAGCGTCGCCGAGGACGTGATCCATGAGAAAGCGGTCGTCGCGGTAGTACTTGATGTTGATGTGAAAGGAATCGCGCTCGGGCTGGTTGTACTGGTTGTTGTAGGGAGCGGGGATGGGGTCTTTGTCGGCCGGAGTGGGTTCGCCATGAGAACTCGCGGGGAGCTTTGCGGCAAAGACGAGGACATTGGCTTTCCATTTCGAGAAGCCTTCGCCCTTGGGCTGGGCAAGGATGGCCGAGACGGGGGTACCTTTGAATGCGCCTTCGGCATTGGATACCGTGGCGCGTAGAACAGCGTCGCCTGCAGGGGCGTTGGTGAGCACGACTTCGGCACTGATTTCGACACCTGCGGCACCATCGGGCATGATGATATCGAGAAAGTGCGCCTGCCCGGCCGTCATCGCGAAATCGAGAGGATCGGCTGTGGTGCCGTCGGGGAGTTTGCCGAAACCGAGACGCTGGGCGGATTCTTCGCTAATCGCGGTTCGCAAGGGTTGAGTCGCCGAAAGGACGCGAGCGGCCTGCCGGAAGCGCACGTTCACATTGCGCCAGAGGACGACCGGCTTGTCCACGGAAACGGGATTGACGCTGGTGACGGAGAAGTATGCGCGTGAAGATTTCTCTTTGGCTCCGCGTAGATTGAAGCGCAGCTTGAAGGTTGGAGTGGCACGGAGCGAATCTTCGCTCAGGACAAAGTTGCGCTCATCGCCATCGCCACCTGCAGCTTCGGCACCGGCACCGAAGAGCATGCGCGGCCAGTCGACGATATAGGTTTGAATCTTCTTTGCCTGAGTGCGCGCTTGCGCGATTGCCGCCGACTTGCTGGCAGCGGAAGGTTTAGGAAGGGTTCTCCAGAGTTGCACCGCTTCGAGCACCGGATAAGCAGGCGTGGCTTCGTGGAAGACTGTCCAGAGATGCCGGGCGAAGCGGGGACGCACGCCCTCGCGAATGGCAGCCTGATCGAGAGTGAGGCGGGGTTCACCGAGCGCGGCGCGATGCTCGAAATTCCAGCAAGCATAGATGGCCTTGCCGTAGCGATCGAGCGAATAGGCTTTGCCGCCCTCACCCGAGGCGGAGCGGAAGCCGTTGGCGTGGTAGATCGCCTGGATGCGGCTGACTGCGGAAAGCTCGAAGCCACTCTTGCCGGGGTCGGCGAAAAAGTGGAGTGGGCCGGAACCGATGACGGCATGGGCGGCTATCTTCTTGGCAGTTTCGAGGTAGCGCTCGAGATTGGCGTCCTGCATGAATTGCACGTCGCCAAAGTTGGTAAAGCCTTCGCCACCTACGGAATCGTTGGCGAAATCGCGGTCGGTTTTGATGTCGAGGCCGGTGAGGTCGCGGATCGTGTAAGCGTATTCGCCACTCGTGAGACGGCGAACTGTGACGCGTCCGGGATCGCCCGCAGACTTGGCGACAGTTTCATTGAGTTTGGTGCGAATCCAGGTAACTGCCTGATTGCGCTGCTCATCGCTCGGCTGCGGCATCTTGGCCGGGGGCATCTGCCTTTGCTCGATGGCGGAAGCGACTTTTTCCCAGTGCTGGAAGTTGTCGGCCATGGAGGGAAGGGCGGCAATCTGCTGGAGATTCAGGCCCGCCATTGCGGTTTTGCCGTGGCACTGAAAGCAGAACTGTTGCAGGACAGGGGTGGCGGTGGCGGCGGTGGCGGGTTGAGCCGCAGTTGCCGGGAGGCGCAGTGTGGCGAGCAGGAGCAGGAGGAAGGGCAAACGAAGCTGTCTCATAAAGCTTTCAAAAATAACCATTTTGTGCAGAATTGTTGCTTCGATTTTATCACTCAAAAGGAAGGCGAATGCAGCGAAGGCGTGGTTACCTGCTTCTTTTGTTTTGCCTTTGTGTCGTAGTGGCAAGCGCTATGGCGCTGAGCATGGCGACCGTCATCATCCAGAACAGCATTTCGGCAAATCCGATGGTGTCCTTCCAGATTCCCGCAAGATAAATCATCGCGCCTGAAGAGATGCCACCGGACATGTTGAGGACACCGGCGGCGAGGCCCCGGTTTTTCTCGCCAATCACGTCGTAGGCGGCGGAGAATGCGTTGGCGGCGAGCAAGCCGGCGAAGAGGCCGAAGCCGCAAGAAAAGAGCCGCGCCTGATTGAGCGATGCGGCCGAGAAGGTGAGGTAGGCGAAGGGCGCGCTGCCGAGGATTCCACTGGCGGCCACATAGAGGCGCGCTTGTGGATGGTTGCGGCGCAGGCGGTCGGCAAGAGCGCCACCGGAGAGAAGGCCGATGATCGTGCTGCCCTGCACGAAGACCGTAGCATTCCAGCCGCTGTCGGTCATCGAGAGGGCGAAACGTTCTTGCAGGAAAGTGGGGAACCAGGCGAAGAAGATCCACTGAATGGCGCAGAAACAGGAGAAGGCGAGACAGAGCGCCAGATAGGTGCGGGAGCGTAACAGATCCGATGCGTCACCGGATTGTTTTTGGGCTGTGGGTTGTTGTGTACGATAAGCGCGCAGACCATAGGCGAGGATTGCGCTGTAGCCAATGCCAATGGCGGCGGCGACCAGGAAGGCCTGACGCCAGCCGACATGGTCGGCGGCCCAGCCTCCGTACCAGCCGCCAATGATCACTCCTACCAGCTGGGCAGATTGATGGATGCCGAGGGCGCGGGAGCGTTGCCCCTCTGCGTAGTGGCTCGCGATCAGGGCGAGGGCGGTTGGATAGTAAAGCGATTCGGTGAGGCCCATGATGCCGCGCCAGAGCAGGAAAGAAGATTGCGATTCGGCAAGCCCGCAGCCGAGAGTGGCGGCGCTCCAGAGCAACAGACTTGAGACAACGAGGGCGTCGCGACGCCAGAGATCGGCTAGCCTTCCGGCAATGGGCATCGAGAGCGTATAGACCCACATGAAGACGCTGCCGATCAGACCGAGGCTGGTGCCGCTAAAGCCGAGATCCGCCTTGAGGGCAGGGAACATGGAATAGACCATTTGACGGTCGATGTAGTTGAGGGCGAAGGCGATCCAGAGGTAGGCGATCAGGGCCATTATGCTCTCTGGAAGATGCCGGCTTCGGGGAAGAAGGGGCAGTCTGGATCGAGCGGGTAGAGCGGACGGTCGCAGCGGGTGTGACCGAGAGATTGAAGGTTGGCGCTGGTGGCACCGGGGGCGTCGATGTTGAGGACGAGTTCGGCTCCGTCATTGAAGAAGCGGGGCTGGCAGAGTGGGGACTTGACTACGGTCATGTCGAAGTTTGCCGGGTCTTGACCACAGGCAAGGAAGAGAGTGCGGTCGTAGAGGCTGACGGCGCGGCTGGTGAGTATGAGCGTGATGGGGCCGGATTGAAGGACGGCTGTGGGGCCTGCGTACCAGGCTTCGCCGTGCGATTCGCTGCGGAGCCGACCGTCGGACAGGAGGCGGACTTGGCCCGTGATTTCAACGGGGCGGAAGCGCGTGTCGAGGGAGCCGCCGACGGCGATGGTGAGTGTTGCGCCGATGCCGGCCTTGGTGCAGGCAATCACGGCCGGGGCATCGACGAGCGGGAGGAGGGCGGTGCGGGGGCAGTTCGTACATAGTAGTTCGGCGAGGATGGAGTTGGAATCGCCGCTTGCGCCGGAACTGGTGGCGTCGGCGGCGTCGACTAGTACGATGCGGCCTTTGCTGGATGCGGCCAGACGAATGCTTTCTTCGATGCCGATGAGCGGTTGCTGGAGTTGGGCGCGCAGCAGCCAGAATTCTGTGGCGATGGATTTGGCCAAGGCGATGGCGGCGGTGGGATCCTGGTCGGCGACCAGGAGGACGTTTGAGGCAAGGTCGGCGACGTCGGTAAAAGGGTTGCCAATGAAGATGCCGCCGGAGAGGCCTTGCGGGCTGTTCTCGAAGGCAATGGCGCGATCAATGCAAGTGCGGAAGAGTCCGGTTTGGGTGATGAGTTCGGGACCGCGGACGAGTGCGGGAACGCGGACGCGCACTTGGACGGGGCGAATCCCACCGTCGAGAAGACGGAGAAGGAGATGGGCTGCGCGTTGGCCAGTCTCGAAGAAATCGACGTGCGGGTTGGTGTGATAGACCACGACGGTGGTGGAGTGTTCGAGAATTTTGTCGGTGAGAATGCCATGGAGATCGAGCGAGACGACAATCGGGATTTGTTCGCCGACTATTTTGCGGGTTTGCTCGAGTAAGTAGCCTTCGGCGTCTTCGACGTCAACGGAAGCGAGTGCGCCGTGGAGCGAAAAGTAGATTGCATCGAGAGGCAAGGCGGCGCGAACGGCGTCGAGAAATTCATTGGCGATGCGGGCGAAGTCCGGGGCGGCAAGCGTGCCGCTTGAGGTGATGCCCCGCGCGCTGTAGCCACCGGCGAGTTGCAGTTCAGGCCTTTGGGTTAAAACCGATAAGGCTCCCCCAACTTCTGAGCGAACCGGACGGTGGTAGTCGAGCAGGGCTTGGCCCCGGTCGATGAAAAAGTCTTCGTAGCGGGAGAGAACAGGATTGAAGGAGGAGATCTCCTGTTTGCATTCGTTGATCAGAATCCGGCGCATCACAAATTCCTAACATCATGTCACAGCAAGGCGATGGGTTGTGATAAGGTTTGAGACGCTTAGGAGCATAAATGATCCCTCGCTGGAAGGCTATGGTTGGAATGATTGCCGGTGTGATGCTTGTGTTGAGTGCTTGCGCTCACTCATTTCTTGGATGGCCGGAATTGAGAAATCGGATGGCGATGGCGCAAATTGACTTTGATCTGACAAGGGAAATTCAAGTGGCGTGGCACTTTGGGGGCATGGCGATGGCGGCGTTTGGTGTCATCGTATGGCCGCTTTTTTTCTCTGCCTTGAAGGGAAAGAGCGTTTCCCTTCAGCCAGCGCTTGTGATTGGGATCGGCTACCTGGTTTTGGGGACTTGGGGCGTACTTCGCGTGGAGACCAACCCGTTTTTTCTACTTTTCTTAATTCCGGGAGCGATGTTAGTGCTGGCGGGCTGGCCCAAAAGATAGTATGGACATACTCTGTACCAGATTTTGTCTGGCACAGAGTATGCTGTCCAACCACGCCGGAGCCACCGTCGCAGAGCTGAAAAAGTTTGGGTCGATCAACGGAAATGATTCCAGTGGATTGGCTAAACTTTAATCATTTCAAGAAAAACCCTGACACGCATTTTCTGGCTGAGAAATGCAGGATATGTGCAGATCTATTTCTCGAACACCATAAGATTAGCTTGTTCAATAGGTCAAGCGATTGTTTCTATGTTGAATTAGTACTATGATTGATGTAACTTAGTACCAAAATAGTACTGGTACAAAAGCTTTCGATGAGTTTGATCGCTAGCGATTCTTTGGCCGCTGTGCCGCGCCCGAGCCAATTTCGCAGCGCTGCCCATACAGTAGTGCTTCGGGAGCGGAAAATGTTTCAAACTCTTTCAATTAGTGATTGAAGGCTTGTTTCGGACGAATTCAGGCTTCGGTGGCGAAGTAGAGTGCCATAGCACCGCCTCTGGGGTCGCGGCCTGTGATGGCCCGGCGGTTGAGGTAGGCTGCGAGGGTTTTCTGTTTGCCGGTGGATTCGCAGACGTCCGTAAGTTCCCCATTTGCAGTCGTTCGTGAGGAGATTGCCTGCCAGGCGCGGTTTACCAAGGGCTGGTAGGCGCGCTTTGGGAGCCAGCCATTGCGGATGCCTTTGCGCATTGCGGTAGCGATCATGGCTGTTGCGCTAAATTCCTCGTAAGCGGTGGGGTGGTCGATCACCTGCCGCCAAAGGCCGCTGGGAGTTTGGTATTTGGCGAGGGTGGCGCAGAGATTGGTGTAGGCGGTGAGGAGTGTTTTGTTGTTGGGTGCGGATTCGAGGGTGAGGGCGAGGCCGAGGGCAGGGAAGGCATTGCCGCGTCCCCAGGCGGCATCGCATAAGGGGGAATGGCGCCAAAGGCCATCCGGGCGGAGGCAGAGTTTTTCGAGGGCTGCGAAGTGGGCGGAGGCTTTTTCGAATTGACCGGCGCGGGCGAGGATGGGGCAGCCCATGAAAACACCGTCGCTCATTTCGTTGTAGACGCCTAGTTCGGCACGGCTTGCGGCGGCCTGGACGCGCTGTTCGTAGACGGGATTGCGGGTGAGCTTGTAAAGTTCGGCAAAGAGAAGGTGTCCAGAGAGGTGGCTGGCGCTCATGTCGGCGAGGCTGTCCTTTTCGCCGTTTACAAAGGGTTGTACGAGGCGCTCGACGTCGGCGAGTGCGTTGAGGCGGAGGCGTCCGAGCAGAGCGGTGGTCTGGATATAGACAATTTGGGTGAGACTCTGGCCGTAGACTTGGGCCAATTGGCGGGCAAGCGGTTTTGTTTTCAAAAAAGCGAGTAGGAGGTTGCGGCGGAGCATTTGGTTTGTAGTTTATGACCGGAAGAACTGGCCAATTTGATCATAAGCCGGAATGCGAGGACTGTTGCTGCTTGCGGCGGGACGAGAATTGCGGTTGCCGTCCGATCCGGAGAGCTCGTTTTTCAGGCAGCGACGGGTCGGCACGAACGGTCGAACGGGGCTGATCAGAGCTTTAGTTCCCAGCCTTTGCGGAAGGTGGGCTTGAGAAGGTTGTTAGCAGCCACCGAGTTGGTGAAGCGGAAGGTCTTGCTGTCCCAAAGGAGTTTGCCGGGGACGCGGAAGGCAATTACTCCGAGGAGAACCCATTCGGTGAAAGGCACGGCGACGCTGAAGTCGGAACAGGATTGCTCACCGCCTTTGGCGGCGCGGATCCAATCGGACATGTGGCCGGGAGAACGCTGAAGAAGCTGTGCGGGGAGCTTGTAATCTTTCCACTTGTCGGCGGGCAGGAGCTGAACGCCTTCGCCGCGTTCGATGGTGGAGAGCATGCCTTTGGAGCCGACAAAGACGGCACCATTGCCGGTGAGCCGGCCAGCTTTGTTCTGCTGGCGTTCTGCGCCATAGACTTTGACGCCTTCGCCGCCGGCACCCATGCGGACACCGGGTTGGCGGTTGGGCCGGAATTCGGTTGGACCTGGGGTGCGTCCGCCTCCGCCACGACCTTTATCGCCAAGATTATTTGGGCGGGGGAGCACCATCTCGTTTTCGAGGCCAGGCACTTTGTAAGTATCGGGGGAGTCGGGGGTGGCGGAATCGTGCCAATAGAGAGTAACCGGGGAGAGGCCGCCGCGAGCGGGGAAGTCGAACTTCAAGACCGCGCTGTTGGGGAAAGTCCATTTACTCTCGTTTTCCTGCTTCAGTAACTCAACGCTGGTAGGTGCGCCGAGCTGTAAGGCGAGATGGACGGGGCCGAGGACATGGATGCCCCAGTTGCCGAGTTGCCCGGTGCCGAAGTCGAAGAAGCCCCGCCAGTTGTAGGGAACATATTCGGGGCTGAAGGCGCGCATGTTGGCCGAACCGAGCCACAGATCCCAGTCGACGTTCGACGGAACGCTCGCTTCGGGAGGCGGCTGGGTGAGCCCGGTGGGATGAGTGCCGGGAGTGGAAGAGGCATGCACTTCGGTGACGTCGCCAATCGCGCCGGACCAGATCATTTCGGCGGTGGTGCGGGTGGCATCGTGCGAGTAACCCTGGTTGCCCATCTGCGTGGCAACCTTGTATTTAACGGCGGCATCGCGAAGGAGGCGGGCTTCCCAGGGAGTGCGGGTAAGAGGCTTTTCGACATAGACGTGAATGCCGCGCTGCATGGCGTTGAGGGCGACGGTTGCGTGCATGTGGTCGGGGATG
>JBKJSR010000110.1:0-7299 GCA_046594355.1 Bryobacter sp. | reverse complement strand
CCCTCTGTCATTCGCGAAATCAAACGATCTTTACTCGACCCGCTCTAGGCCAGTCGGTTCAGGAGGGACGCAACTGCGGCAGCCGCTTCTGCAAAGAAGCGGAACTGCCGCAGTTGCGTGTCTGTGAGACGAAATTCTCCCTCAATTCAGTCAGGCCCGTCGCAGTTACGCCCGTCGCAGTCCTCTCCAATCCGCAACAAACTGCCCTCAATCGCCCGCAGGCCGACCCCAAAAGCATTCCCATGGATCAAAATGGATCCGGCTCACCCGCCCCCAGCCAGTCGCCTAACCAAGGCAAGCTCGCGGCCACTACCACCGACACCCAAATCCCGATCTCCTAGCCCGATCTTCCAGCCCCAAGCCTCACCACCACGCTTCACCTATACTCATCGCCATCGCCAGAATTCCCTGCCGTTAGACCACAATTCTCGACCATCCAAAAGGATCGATAATTGGGAGGGCAAAAGGAGAAGGCTCGTTTAACAAGCGCTAACTCCACTTCAAAACCGCCACCTGCCTTCATGAACGAAACCTAAGACTAATGTATACTGGGGCCAATTACGGACCGGAAGCTCCGGCCCCCAAGGAGTGATAATGACGATACTGCCTCGCAGTTCCTTTCGCATGGCTCTGATCTCCGTGTTGTCTTTCTTCATCGCGATGGAACCCGTAGTCGCGCAAACCCTATATGGAACCGTGGTCGGCTTGGTCGTGGATGCTTCCGGCGGCGCAGTGCCAAACGTCAAGCTGACCATCACCAACAAGGGAACCGGACTCACGCTGGAAACGATGACGGACCCCGGTGGCTCGTTCACGATACTGAACGTTCCCGCCGGAACCTATGACGCCAAAGCCGCATTGGCAGGGTTCAAAACTCAGTCGCGAACCGATCTTGCCGCAACGGTCAACACCGTCAGCCGCGTGAACTTCGTGATGGAGGTAGGCTCGCTAACCGAGCAAATCACGGTGTCGGCGGAAGTGGCGCAACTGCAAACCGACAAAGCTGACACGCATACCGAAATCCGGGCGGATATGGTGAAAAACCTGCCGCTGCCCGGCTACCGGAACTATCAGAGCCTGATTAATCTCGTGCCTGGCGCGACACCAGCCTCCTTTCAGAACGCGGTCACGGATACGCCAGCCCGTTCGCTACGCACGAACGTTAATGGTACAAACGCAAGCACCAACGTGACCCGCATCGACGGCGCCGCCAGCGTCAACATATGGTTGCCGCACCACGCCGGTTATGTGATGCCCGCCGAAATGGTGGAGACCGTCAATATCGTGACCACGGCCGGCGATGCCGAACAGGGCATGGCGGGCGGAGCGGCGATTACGCTGGTGACCAAGTCCGGCACCAACACCCTGCACGGCAGCGCATTCGCTTTCCACGACAACCAGCACCTTCGCGCACGAAACTTCTTCTTCACGCCCACCACGGTGAAGCCGGTAAGTATCTACAACAATTTCGGCGGCACCATCGGCGGCCCGATCCTGAAGAACAAGTTGTTCTTCTTTTACAGTTACGACAATACCAAGCAGCGCAACGGCGCTTTTGGGCGCTATTCAGTGCCGACGGACGACATCAGAGCCGGTAATTTCTCCGCTACGGGCAGGGAGATCTTCGATCCCCTGACAGGGAATACCCTCACTGGTACCGGCCGTATGCAGTTCCCCGGCAACATCATTCCACCGAGCCGGATCAGCCCGATCGCGCAGAAGATCCAAGCCTTCTATCCGCAGCCCAACATCGCCGGACCTTTGAACAATTTGGCCATCGGTGCCACGCCGCAATTTAACCGCGATTACAATGACGCGAAGATCAATTATCAACGCAGTTCCAATCACATGATTTGGGGCCGCTATGGCATCATGAACGCCCTCGTGGGTGGCCGGGGTATCTTTGGCGACGGCGTTGGTCCTTCGCCCGGTGCCGATCCGGGCTTCGGCGACACGCGCATTCAGAACACCTCGGCGGGACACAACTATACGCTGTCCCCAAACCTGCTGCTAGACGGTCTGTTCGGCTTCCAGCGTATGGATCAAACCGTGCGCGGCCAGGACTTCGGGAAAGACTTCTCCTCGACCCTGGGCATTCCGGGCCTCGGCGGACCAGACCCGCGTCAGCAGGGATTTCCGAATATCAACATCAACGGCTATACCGGCTTTGGCGTTCCCGGCTGGATGCCGCTGGATCGCATCGAGGAGAGCTATACCACCACGCACAACTTGCGCTGGGTCAAGGGCAAGCACAACTTCGCCTTTGGTTTCGATGGCGTGCTGCATAAAATGACGCACTGGTCGCCGCACCTGGGCGCCGGGCCGCGCGGCAATTTCAACTTCAACGGCGGCGTGACCAGCACCGGTTCCTTCAATAACTTCAACGGCTATGCGGCATTCCTGTTAGGATTGCCGAATCATATTTCCAAGGGCCTTCAGCACGTGATGTTAACTGGGCGCGAGTATCAGTTCGGCTTTTATGCACAGGATCGCTGGCAAGTGACGCGCAAACTGACGATGAACGCCGGTTTGCGTTACGAATACTATCCGCTGATTGGCCGATCCAACGGGAAGGGAATAGAACGGCTGGATCCGGAAACGAACCTGGTGTATCTGGGGGGCCGCGGCAACAATCCCCGCAACAATGGCTTCTCGGTGAGTAAGAAACTGTTCGCCCCACGCCTTGGCTTGGCCTATCGTTTGGATGACAAGACCGTGATTCGCTCTGGGTACGGCATGAACTACAACCCGCTGCCGTGGTCGCGCCCGCTCCAGGGCATGTACCCGCTCACGGTGAGCCTCAACTTCCCGGCCGCCAACGATAACGTGTCGGTCCGGTCCTTGGCCGAAGGCGTTCCGCCGGTAGTCGGACCCGACCTTTCCAGCGGCGTAGTCGAGTTGCCCGCTTCCGCAGATATGCGCAGTCCCTATCCGGGCCAGATCACCCGCGGCTACATTCAGAGCTGGAACCTGACTTTGGAGCGGCGGCTGCCAGGTTCGCTGGTCTCCACCGTGGCCTATGTGGGCACGCAGGCCACGCACCAAATGGCCGATCGCGACATCAACTCAGGTCAGATTCTCGGTGCCGGCAATCCCGGGCGGCCTTACTCGGCGCGTTTTGGCCGCAACATCGCGACGAACATGTGGGATGGCTACTTGAGTTCAAACTACCACGCGCTGCAGGCTTCCGTTCGCCGCCAGGCGAGGGGATTGACTGTGCAGGGTGCCTACACTTGGTCCAAGGCGATTAACATGACCGACGACGAAGGTTGGGCGGGCGTGACTTACAACTGGGGCCCGGCCTTCCGCCGTAACCGCGCCACGGCCGGGTATGATCGCACCCATGTGTTCCAGATGGGTTACGTCTATGAGTTACCGCTCGGCGCAGGCAGGAAGTTTGCATCCTCCGGAGCGATGAAGCACTTGGCGGGTGGTTGGTCGATCAGCGGAATCACCGCCGCCTTCACGGGCAACCCCTTTACCCCGAGCGCGCCCGGAGGCACCCTCAACTTGCCTGGCAACGCGCAGACTCCGGATCAAGTGAAAGCTGTCGTAGGCCGTCCCGAAGGGATCGGCGGCGATAAGACATTCTTTGACAAAAGCGCCTTTGCGGCTATCGCTCCCGGCCAGGCGCCGCGATTCGGCTCGATGGGCCGCAATAGCCTGCGCAACCCAGGGATGCTTCGCCACGACGTGATGCTTAGCAAGGATCTTAGATTCTTTGAGAGAGTAGTCATGACTTTCCGCGCGGAGGCGTACAACTTCACCAACAGCCGCTTGTCGACCGGATTTGCATCGACAGACGTTACCAATCCGAATTTCCTTCGCGTGTTGAGCGCCGCCGACGAACGCCAGATCCGGTTTGGGCTCCGCTTCGGTTTCTAGGGGTGGCAACCCGACGCTTCAGATAGGCTGGGGTCAGGAATGAATAAAAACGAACGGGCTCTCAGCCTGTCACAAGGCGTCGGAGTCTCGCCCGCCGAGGCGGCTGACCAGTTGGACATCGCGCAGCACGTGTCCGGCAGCTCCCCACACTGGCTTCCAATTTATCGGCTATGCGAACAGTAAAAACGAACCGACCCAAAAGAGCTTTACGCCCCACAGCCCAAATCGAGACCGCCCACCCCTAGCCAATCATTTCGGCGAAGCAACCTCGCAACCGTTACCCGCGCCACTCACCTCCCATTCATCTGCCGCCTGATCTCACCAGCCTCAGCCAATGGAAAAGGCCACCCGAAGCCCACCCTGGAATGTCGTTCACCAGCCAGGCAGTTTGTCACTTCAACCCGCCAATCCACCCCTACTAGGCCAGCCGGTTCAGCAGCAAATCATCGCCGCCGGCACTTTCTCCAAAAGATTTCAATTGCCGCAACTGCATCTCGGCTTCATTCAATTCGCTCGCGAGTAGACTCCGCTGCGCTAACAGTCCTTTATAGATCCGATCCGTGTTTGCCGCCATCACCCGCAGCGCCTCAAATTCCGCAATCGCCGCCTCTGGACTTCGCTTGCACTCCTGCGCAAGCGCACGAATCAGCAATTCACGTCCAGCCAGAATTTCCATTCCAACCAGATCTTGTTCCCCTGCAGTCCCCATCCTCAACGCTTGCTCGTCGATGCGTGCAATGGCCGCCAGTAAGTCCAGGATGGAGTTCGACGCCTTCAATTAGCCATTCCGCTTTCCGTATAGCACCAGGTTCAGACCATCGAGCGAAGCCGAAACGACATTCCGTTGCGACTCAAAATTTCCCAGTAGTGCATCCGCCGTCTGCAGTTTTTGCAGGTAAGTCTGCCGCAGCACACTGATACGATCCTCAAGTTTGGCAATCTGCTCTGTCAGCCGCGAATCCGTCTTGCCGTATTGATCGATCTGAATCGCCGCGAGGCCAGACACATCCTGCGAAAACCCGTCGGTAGACTTACTGAGAGATCCCAGCCCGGTTGTGTCCTTGAAGAACGAAAAGCTGTCCTGCAATTGCGTCTGGCTCAGTGTGTTGAAAATTCCCACTTCAAAGCTGATCTGACCGGCCGTCGAAAAGTTCACCCCCAGATCGGACCAATTCTTCACCGAACCTGCACCCAAACCGAAGCTCGAAACCTTGCGTAAAATGTCCTGCGCTTCCCGCACCAGAAAGTCTCCCGTGAGGAGTCCGGCTGTTTTGCCCACCTGCCCCGTAATCTTCGCCTGCACCGTGTTGTAGGCATCGATAAAGCCGCTCACCGCCGCCGAAAGCTTGGACCGGTCGCTCGAAAGACCGATCGAAAGTGTTTCCGCTACGCTGGTCGTCTGTTTCAAGGTGAAGCTCACGCCCGACACCAGATCATTCACCAGATTGCTGCTGCGGCTGACCTGCACTCCGTTCAGCTTGAAATTCAGGTTGCTGCCCTGATTGGTGGCCGTCAGCAGACTTGTATTGAGACCAAGCGGATCCTCGCGCAAGTCGACCACTTTTGCCCCGGTAGCGTTTGCACTGATGCTCAGGTAATTCGTGGTGGCATCGACAGTCAGAATCGTGGCGGTCACTCCGCTATTCAGGGTATTGATCTTGTCACGCAAGCCGACGAGATTGTTTTCTCCACTAGGCAAAGCGATGTCGTACTGGGTTGTTCCCACCGTCAGCCTTACACTTCCACTCGCCGAAACCTGCGTTGCCGTGGAACTCGCATAGGAACTTAGCGAAGTCTCCGACGCCGCGACGGCGATCAAAGTCACATCGGTAATGTTGTAGGTTGTCAGCGTGTCGGTATTCACCGAGTCGATGGTCAGCTTGGAAGTGTTCGAACTGGTTGCCGATACAGCACGGTTTGCGGCCACATCCTTGAGGGCGGTGATCTTGTCGCCCAGCAGCTTGACGCTATTGCTCAACTCGCTTGTCAGTAGCCGTTTGGCCGCAACATCCTGCTGCTCGTTCTTGAGCTGATTGAGAGGAAAAGAGGCGATCGTCGTCACACGCTGCAGAATGGTTTGAAAATCCTGCGAGTACTGACTGATGCCGGCAAAGGTGAGTGGCGTTAGGCCCATAAACGGATTTCGAGCTCCTCTATCAAGCTCATTTCGGCAAGTCTCCAGCTTTCTTGAGACAAAGTGCAGCGCAATTCCACTAGAAAACCATGAGTGTCCGCACGCTTTCGCCCCTCGCCCTGATTGCCCAGCAACTCGAAAAGAAAAATGGCAGTGGTTCCGTTGTCGTGCTCGGCTCGCGCGCCGCCGAATCCATTCCCGTCATCCCCACCGGCTCCATCCAGCTCGATCACGCCCTCGGCTGTGGCGGCTTCCCGCGTGGACGCATCATCGAGATCTATGGGCCTGAATCCTCGGGCAAGACAACACTGGCCCTCCACGCCATCGCCGAAGCGCAAAAACTGGGTGGCTATGCCGGCTTCATCGACGTCGAACATGCCCTCGATGCCAGCTATGCCGCAAGGCTGGGCATTGATCCCGAACGCGTTCTGCTCTCGCAGCCCGACTACGGCGAGCAAGCCCTTGAAATTACCCAGTCCATGGTCGCTTCCGGGCAGATCGACCTGGTCGTCGTCGATAGCGTCGCCGCCCTCGTCCCCAAAGCGGAACTCGACGGCGAAATGGGCGATGCCTTCGTCGGCGTTCATGCGCGCCTCATGTCGCAGGCTATGCGCAAGCTGACCGGCCTCACCTCAAGCCACAATTGCACCCTGATCTTTATCAATCAGATCCGCGAAAAAATCGGTGTCCTGTTCGGCAACCCGGAGACGACTACCGGTGGCCGGGCCCTCAAATTCTTCGCCTCGCAACGCATCGAGGTGCGCAAAACCACTTCCGTAAAAGAGGGTGACGAGATCCGTGGCAATCGCGTCAAGGTGAAAGTTGTCAAGAACAAAATGGCCGCCCCCTTCCGCGAAGTCGAGTTTGAAATCCGTTTCGGAAAGGGCATCGACCGCTCCGGCGAATTGGTCGACGCCGGCACGGAACATGGCATCGTGCAGAAGTCCGGCACGTGGTTTAGCTTCGGCGAACAACGTCTCGGCCAAGGCAGAGAGCAGGCGCGTGAAGCGCTCGAGAATTCTCCAGTTTTGCGCGGAGCGATTGAAGCTGCCCTCCTCGGCAAGCTCGGCCTCGACTATCTCGACCCCGGCACCCAGCAACAGCGCATTCGTCCCACCAGGGAAGTCCCGTTCAATAGAAGCGAGGAGCAGCGCATGGCTGCCGTCATCTAGCGGAAGATCGATAGCGCCGCTTCGAGCCGACCCGCGAGTTTGTCTGCGGCCGCCTGAATCGGCTGCGGCAGTCCACCCCCCGGCGCTAGCTAGGCAAAGGTTCAAGGC
>JBKJSR010000731.1:0-11331 GCA_046594355.1 Bryobacter sp. | reverse complement strand
GCCTTCTTGAGTTGGCAGGTCGCAATGTAAAAATAGGAGCTTTATGAACCATAACAATGGATGGATGAGCGGTATGGATGGATGGATGGGTGGAGGAATGTGGATTTGGACGATCATCGGCGTACTGGTGGTAGTCCTGCTGGTCGTTTTGATTATGAAGGTGTCTCAGAAATAGTCGTGGATTCACGAACCGCTTCTGGAGAAGACTCATGCACTGTCCTCACTCCGGCACCCTAGTTAAATTTGGGGCCACTGGCGAGCTCATCTACAAGAAGATTTTCCCAAGTCTTTATGCGATGGAACGGCGGCGGCGTCTACAAATGCCCGTCATCGGTGCCGCCAGGCCGGAGTGGACCCTCGAACGGTTTCGTGTCCGCTCCCGCGAGAGTATCGAGAGGCATGGCGACTTCGATGAGGCGGTCTTGGCGAAGTTGCAGGAGAGGCTCCGTTACATCGGCGGCGACTACGGCGCTCCCGCCACGCACGCCGCGTTGCGCAAAGAACTGGGCGGCGCTGCGCACCCGCTCCACTATCTGGCAATTCCTCCCAGCGTATCCGGACTTGACTTTGCCGGGACACGCAGTTGGCCTGTTTCGGCCTTTTCCCCTTTTTGAAAGGATGAAATAGACATGGCACAACCAGAATTTATAGTGACCCCACCCTCCCGGCGTGCGCTTCTCAGCAAGCTCGGAAGCTTGGCTACGGCGTTAAGAAGCGCTCAAGCGTTTGGAATATTGGGGGTGCTGGCCAGGCTCAATCCGGCCTATGCTCAGACGAACGCAGCCGCCGTGGAACTGAGCGGGAATACGATCGATTTGACGATATCCGAATCGCCCTTCACGGTGGATGGCAAGTCGGGGAAGGCCGTGACGGTTAACGGCACGGTCCCGGGGCCGTTGATTCGTCTCCGTGAAGGGCAGGATGTTACTTTACGTGTGACGAACCGGCTAAAGGAGTCTAGTTCGATTCACTGGCACGGATTACTGCTGCCTCCTGAAATGGACGGTGTGCCCGGGGTCAGCTTCGCGGGAATTCCGCCGGGAACCACATTCACCTATCGCTTCCCAGTCAAGCAGAGCGGAACATATTGGTATCACAGCCATTCGGGGAATCAAGAGCAAGAGGGTCTGTACGCTCCGATGATCATCGAACCTGCTGCGCCCGATCCAGTTCAGTTCGATCGCGAATATGCCGTCGTGTTGTCGAACTGGTCATTCGGCTCGGGCAAGGCGATGATCGCGAATCTCAAAAAGCAGGGCGGCTATTTCAACTTCCAACAACGGACGGCGACGGAATTTTTCTCCGACGTCAAGCGTGATGGCTGGAAGCCGACGCTGGACAACTACCTGATGTGGTCGCGGATGCGGATGGACCCCACCGACTTCGCCGACGTTACCAGCCGTGTGTTTGTTCACCTGATGAATGGCGTGTCACCTAAAGCGAATTGGACAGGATTGTTTCGTCCGGGGGAGCGCGTGCGTCTCCGCTTTATCAATGCGGCGTCCATGAGCATCTATGATGTGCGCATTCCCGGATTGAAGATGACAGTAGTGCAAGCCGATGGTCAAGACGTGCAACCGGTGGAGGTGGATGAGTTTCGTATCAGCGCGGCGGAAACTTATGACGTCGTTGTCCAGCCCAGGGACGACCGGGCGTACACGATATTCGCCGAAACGAATGATCGAAGCGGATACACTCGCGCGACGCTCGCGCCTCGTGCGGGTATGAGCGCCGAAATCCCTCCGCGCCGTCCGCGACCGCTTCGCCCGATGGACGACATGGGGATGAATATGCAGGGCATGAACCGTTCCGGGCTGAAGGATAAGCCCGCGTCCGGAGCAAAGAAAATGGAGGGTATGGACCACGGATCGATGGGGAAGGAAAAGAAGATTCCTGCCGACCATGCGAACATGCCCGGCATGCAGCCGCCAGCATCGAACAAGCAACCGGCAATGGGAGAAATGCCGGGGATGGAAAAAGCGGGTGTTAAAAACAGCCCCATTCCTTCCGGCATTCCTGGCAGTACGCCTGTGCCGCACGGTCCGGATAGCCACGGAACTGGAAACCAGACGGTACCCGAAATCACGCGCAGCCGCTTGCATGAACCTGGCACCGGGCTTGGGGACGACGGCCGACGAGTACTGCTCTATACCGACTTAAGAGCTCTGGAGCAATTTTTTGACACCCGGCAGCCCGAGCGCGAACTTGAGATTCACCTTACTGGGCACATGGAGCGTTTCATCTGGTCGTTTAACGGAAAGAAGTTTTCCGATGCGAAGGAGCCAATTGCATTCCGCTATGGCGAGAGGCTCCGATGGACCTTCGTCAACGACACGATGATGGAGCATCCGCTCCATCTGCATGGAATGTGGATGCACCTTGAGAACGGAGCTGGGGACTACCTTCCCAGGAAGCATACGGTAAACGTTAAACCCGCCGAACGGGTATCCGTCGCGATCACTGCCGACGCCCGCGGCAACTGGGCCTTTCATTGCCACCTTCTTCTGCACATGGAAGCCGGCATGTTCCGCATCGTCGGAGTGTCTGGCCCAGACTCGAAGGTGGCATCGTGAGAGCCTTCGGTTTGTGTCTTATGTGCGCAGCGGGCTTGTTCGCGCAGACCGGCGCAACACCTGCTTCGGGATCACTTCCGAAGGATTGGCCGCCTCCCGTGGACGACAAGATGCGAAACACTTTTTTACTTGCCGACGTATTGGAGTACCGCCCTAAAGCGGAAAAAAGTGACTATCGCTGGGACGTGGAGGGCTGGCATGGCGGAGACATCAACAAGTTGTGGTTTAAGAGTGAGGGCGAGCGAAATACGGCGCTCAAGGCGGACTACGATATCGACGGCCAGTTACTTTACGGGCGATTCCTTCGCAAGTACTACGATTTTCAGGTTGGCCTGCGGGGCGAAACACAGACTTACCAGGGGCGGAGCGTAACGCGAGCGCACGCAGTGATCGGAGTGGAGGGACTCGTCCCGTACAACTATGGAGTGGAAACCGCAATGTTCATCAGCCAAAACGGAGATGTGTCGGGCCGCTTCACGCTGACGAAGGATTTTTTGCTCAGTCAGCGGTGGATCGTCCAGTCGCGCTTTGAAGCCGCACTTGCGGCACAACGTGTCGAGCGCTTCACGATCGGTAGCGGTCTGAACAACATCGAATACGGGTTAAGGATACGGTATGAGATCAGCCGCAAGTTTGCTCCCTATGCCGGAGTTTCTTTTGATCGAAGTTTTTTCGGCACTGCCGCAATGGTTCGGCAGGAGGGTGGCGACTCGAGCCAGATCCGTTTCGTCGTGGGATTACGGATGTGGCGCTGAGCACCCTTTCAAGTGCTAGAGCGAATCCTGACTTAATAGAGGTGCCAAACATCGTCAAGAACCGTTTAAGGCGCTACAGACATACCGAATGACAAGTCGAGATCCGCTCTAGAGGTGCGCTGCAGCCGGGGCAATTACCGGAATTAGGTTGAGTCGATTTGCCGGTGGTGCCTTGCAATGAGGGACTTTCTGGCTTCGCTGCGGAAGTATGATCTCTATGCTGCGTGTCGCCTAGAGTGGAAGTCTTTTCGGGGCAGACAACTCTGATTCAGGCACTCAAGGCACGTGAACTGTGTGCTCGCGTTATGCGAACATTAAAAGATGAACGTGATCAGCACGACGACCATCAAAAGGTATGCGGCTCTTCACGCGGACGCGGCGGAGGAACTGATGCGCTGGAATAAATCGCCCGGCTGCTCCAGTTGGCGTGATCTGAATGACGTTCGCCAATTTTACCCGGATGCCGATCCATACAAATCGCTGCTGATCTTCAACATCCGGCACAACTATTACCGCTTGATTGTGAAGGTTGACTATCGGGCAAAGCTCCTGATGGTTAAGGAATTCCTCAGCCACAACGAGTACATACGAGGAGGTTGGAAGAAATGGGCGCGCTAGCCATTGATGATAAGAAGTACGCTCGCGTGTTGGCGAAAGTTTTGCCACGGGTGATCACCACCGCCGGGGAGCACGAACGCTTGCTTGCCGAGGTCGAGAAGATGATGGATCAGGGCGAGCACCGTAGTAGGGAAGAAGATGCGGCCCTTGATCTGATGGTCCGACTTATCAAGGATTATGAAGAAGAGCATCATCCGCTGCCAGATCCGAGTCCCCATGAAATGTTGGCGTATCTCATGGAAAAGCGAGGTTTGAAGCAAGCAGATCTCGTTCTCATCTTCAACTCCAGAGGTTACGTATCGGACGTGATCAATGGGAAACGCGCCATCAGTAAGGCGCACGCCAAGCAACTTGCCGTCTTCTTCAACGTCCCGGCGGATCTCTTCATCTAACTCGTCAGCAGTCCGGGACTCATCTGGAGCGTGGCCATTTGCCGAGGCACGGAACTGGAGCGTGCGGGGCTCATAGCCGCGCCTTGAACCGCGCGCGGATTGTCTGCGATGGCCTGCACCGCTTCTCCGTGTAAAAGAGCTGTGGTCGCTGGCCCATCCAACTGGATCACGACGTGCCCGGCACCAGATGCCACACCGCCGCCGATCCTGTCGAGCGTCGGCCGTCCCGTTTGCGAACCCGGCAGACTGGAAGAGCGGTCGTGCGGTGCCAGGCATGAGACCGGCTCGCTAACGGTCGCGGCGGCGGTTTATCGCGTGCGGTGCGCCTTGGGCTTTTGTTCTTCGCGGTCTTCGTCGTCGATGTCGATCGAGAGCGGAGAAAAGGCAGTGCGGCGGGGGGCGGGGTAGGGAATGTTCCAGCCTTTGATTTGACCCCAGAGGATGCGGTTCAGCCTCTCGGTTGGCGCGGCGTCGGGCGCGTTGAAGTTCATCTTCGCCGAATCGACGGCTGCTTGGCGGGGCTTGCCGCTGAGGGCGCTGACTTTCGGATTCGTCTCGAAGAGATCGTGCTTCGCTTCTACCGCCGTGAAGGGCGTCAAGTCGGGCTTGGTAGTGAAGCTGGCCCGCATGTCGTTGGCGATCAAATCGAAGATCGACATGGTGGGAAGCCCGAGGATCAGCTCAATCGACTTGAGCATGCTCTGGTGGGAGTAGAAGGTGGAATCGACCTGACCTTTGCGGACGTAGGGGCTGGCGACAAAGGCCGTGGTGCGGTGGCCGTCCACATGATCGACTCCGTTTTGGGCATCGTCTTCGACAACGAAGATTGCCATTTTCGGCCAGAACTTCGACTTGCTCAGGCCTTCGACGATTTGGCCCAACGCGAGGTCGTTGTCGGCAACCATCGCTTTTGGGGTGGAGGCTCCGGGTGTCGTTCCATTCGTGTGGTTTGAGGGGAGTTGCAGCAGAATCAGATTGGGGAGTTTGCCTTCCTGCTCGTAACGCTTGAGATCGGCGAGAAAAATTTGAGCACGGGCGAGGTCGGGAATCGCAGTGGTGTAGGCAGGATAGTTGGCGGCGAGGATCTTGTTGAGCGGCGCGATGGGTGCGACGGTGTTCCATTGTCTGGTGAAGTCGGCACCGCCTTTCCAGGCTTCCAAAAGCTCGGCGCGGGACTTGCCGGGCGTGCGATGGGAGCCTGCGTATTCGCCATAAACTTTGACGGACTTCCCCTTGGCGAGAGCGTAATCCCAGATGAAGCCGCCGGATGAATAAGCCATGGGGTCGGTGCCATCGAAGGGATAACTGCGGCCCTGATAACCGGGCCAGAGGCAGTATTCGACTTCGTTGGCCTGGGTGACCCACTGGTGGCCATCGGCGCTGTTGCCGCCGGTAGCGAAGAAGTTATCGAGAAGGACAAATTCTTCGGCAAGCTTGTGCTGGTTGGGTGTGACGTCGCGGCCGAACATGACGAGTGAAGGGTCGCCGTTGCCTTTGCCGATATCGCCGAGGACCTGGTCGTAGGTGCGGTTCTCTTTGATGATGTAGACGACGTGCTCGATGGGGGAGGGTTCGCCGGAACGTTGCGGGATGGGGAGGGGCGTTGCGTTCCGGTTGGCGATGCGGGTTTCTGTCGCCGAGCCCGCGAGGCGGAGACGGTTATTTTCGGCGACGGCGGTGGTGTAGCTGGCGAGCTGGGCGGAGTCTGGTGTGGGGATCACGGCGAGCGATCCACGGTAGGAGTGGACGAAGCGTTTGGCTGGGGCATCGCGCCAGGCCGAGCCGGGGCCGAGGAGCGAAGTGACGGCGATGTGTGTGGCGGAGGGGTTGAGGGCGATGCCGTTGGGATACCAGCCGGTGGGGATGAGGCCGTTGAGTTTGCCGGTCGCCGTGTCGATGACCGCGATCGCGTTGATGCCGCCGCAGGCGACATAAAGAGTTTTTCCATCGGGGTGGACGGCAATGGCTGTGGGGGCGATGCCGCGCACTTTATCGGAGAAGGGCTGGATCGGAATGGTTTGGACGGGCAGGTTGGAGCGGGTATCGACAACCGTGACGCTTTCACTGTTTCCATTGGCAACATAGAGGCGATGGGAGGGCTGGTGCCAGGCGAGTCCGGTGGGGTGGAGGCCGACGGGAATGGTGTGAGTGGCCTTGCCCATTGTGAGATCGACGCGGGTCAGAGTACCGGTGGAGGCGATGCCGCGCGCATCAACGGTGACCTTCTCGGCAGGCTTCTGGATCGGGGACGCGAAGAGGTCCTTGTCTTTGGGTGGACGCCCGCCAAGGTTGCTGGTATAGGCAATGGTTGCAGTTGAGTTGATTACGCTAGCGAAGGGGGCGATGCCGGTTTCCGTGTGGTGGAGGACGGCACCGGAATCGAGATCAATGGTGGCGAGCTTGTTTTCCCAGATGAGCGGCACGACGGCGCGGCGGACGGCGATGGCGATTGCGCCGGGAAGGTAGCTGCCGAGCGATTCCGCGATGGGGCGCAGGTTGCTGTTGTTGAGAGCGGCGAGGCGGGCTTTGACGGGACCGGAGCCCACGCGGGCGGCGTTGGCGGAGTAGACGGTGTTGGTTGCGGCATCGAATTGAATGGCCTGGGGACCGGGCGCGCCGCCGTGAGCGATGCGTTCGCGGACTTCGTTCTTCTGCCAATCGAGACGGTAGAGGTCTGAGGCGTGGAGGACCCAGAGCTCGCTATCGCCGGCCCAGGCGACGCCATAGACGCGGCCATGGAAAATGCTGGGAGTGCCGGCTGGGCTGATGGCCTGACGGGTGGTGATGATGCCGGGGTCGGTTACGGCGCGGGCGGGCTGATTCAGGGTTTGACCTAACAGCGTGAAAGGTAGAAGGAGGAATAATATTTTTTTGGCCATCGCTGTCTAAAAGCATATCGGAGCAAGGAAGAAGTTTCGATGACAAACGCGTTCATCGTTTGTTCCCGGAGAATTCACAACGGCTCTGCCGCCACGAACTTGTTCAAGACACCAGAGGCTTCGTCGCGGCTCAACAAGTGGATCGGGCTTCGACCCGCCGGTTTCAGCAGTTCGGCTCACCAGATTTCCTATTGCTTCAAGACTTCCACCCTTCCGCATTTGACCAGTGGTCGGCATCGTCGGGCGAATCGGGCTGGCGGAGATAAGCTGCGTGAATCGCTTCGAACTCCCGCTTCCGGATCGCAACCCTGATCGCTTGCCGAATCAACTCCGCCCGCTGCCTTTTGGCGGCGGGGGTTGCGCTAGCCAGAATTGGGTTGCTGCTGACAGCTTATGCCGTATACGCTCAAACGCCTTGCGGATCGACCTGAACGAAGAATGACGTTACAGCGCGGGGCTTGGCCATCAGGCTTTCGCCGCTTGCGACCCTTGTCCTGCCAACCTGGAGTTGGCTTCGCTGTGCTCTGCCGCTCATGGTCCTTTCACCGGGCGAGAATGCCATCAGCCGGATTCCGGGTTTTACGACAGATGTTCTGGCTAGGTGAGGCTTCGTGGATAGCTGGTGATTCCAAGCCTGGCTTTCTGGTTCAATCGCCAAGTTGAGAACGCAGATGAGTTTTGAGCGTTCATCTATGAAGCGGGGGACTTTGTCAAGGTCGCGGAATACCAATCGGTTGAAATTTTGGCGCTCGATGCGTCAAAATTTCATATCAGCAGAGACACAAGTCGCGCCGTCGCCGCCAAGCGAACGGCGTCGACGAATGAGTCTCGTTTCAGCCGTCGGCGATTAGCCTGGAAACTGTGCCGACGGCTTTCTTGTTTTTGTTCTCGGTCCACCTCCTGAGATCACGTCCGTCGGGCCCGCTCTCACAGTCTGCTTCTGCCGCGCTATTCATCTATCCGCCTTCAAGAGGCATGAGCTTCTTCGCCCCGGGTGTCGCAATCACAAACCACAGCCTTTTCGGCTAGAACGCTACTCGCGCTTACCCGTTATGCGGACGAAGCAGCGGCAACCGGGCCCGGCTGCCGATATGTTTCCCGTTTCTTCAGCACCCACCAACTGGACTCCGCCAAATGCCTTCCCACGGCCACAGCCGCTTTGTTGTGCCCTTTGTTCTCCCGCAATCGGCGGTATAGCGACAAGACATGGGTATTTTCGTAGTAACGGTGCAGCGCCGAAATGTGATTGGCTGCTTCTACAAAAGCCCAACGTAAATAGTGATTGGACTGTTTCGATGTCCGTCCCAGATGCGAGTGGCCACCGCTGGAATGAATCGTCGGCACAAGTCCGGCATAACTTGCCAGTTGGGCCGGACACGGAAATCGCGCAATATCGCCAATCTCCAAATAGATCGTCGCCGACAGGATCTCACCCACACCGGGCAAACTCTTCAGCAGACGCACCCAGCCGATGCTTCCGATCCGCTGCCGGATTCGTTCTTCCATTTCTTTGAGGCGCCGCTCGATCTCATCGAGCACGGCCCATTCCTCGCTCGTGGCGAATCGCGTCTGCTCCGGCAGTTTGTCGATGCATCGCCACATCTCCAATCGGCCCTTTCCACAGAACATATCCCCGTGTTTCTCATTCGGACGGATTCCATAGCGGCGTATCGCCGCGCTGATCCTGTTCTTGTGGAAGGTGCCTTGCCGCCGCAGCGCCAGCCTGGTTCGTAGCAAGCCACGCAGGTCCCGCAACTGTGCGGATGGAATCCAAACCTCGGGGAGCGTCCCGTTGCGCAACAGCATCGCCAGCCCTTTGGCGTCGAGTGCATCCGTCTTGTTCTTCTGCACCATTCGCCACTTGGCCTGCTTGGGATCGGTCAGCCGAACATCGAAGCCGGCAGCCTCCAGTTGATCCACCACCCAGTACCAGCCTCCACTTGCCTCCACCGCAATCGGTGTCTGCTCCGGGAACTTCTTGGCGAGTTCAGCAAAAATTCCATCGCTATGGTCCAACCGCAGCGGCGAACTTGCCCTGCCGGTCTCATCCATCGACACAATCACTGAATACGCACTATGCGAATCACAGCCCAAATAATACTTCATCCAAACGTGCCTCCTTGACACGTGCTTTTGTTTTACTTCTTCCCGCTCTCCAACGCTATCCGCGTTCCCCGCTTCATACGATCACGTTGAATGTTGAAATATTTTTGGCGGGTTTTGTTGGGGTTTTGGTGGTTTTTTGGTGCTGGCGGGTTTTTTGTGGTTCCTGGGGTGTCACATTCTTTTCGTGATTCTATTACGTGTTGTTGTTGTCGGCGGGACCGGATGCTCCGAGTCTCCGCTAGAAGAATGTTTGGCCGCTCCGAGTGTTGATCGCGAGGAGTCTGGCTTGTTTCAGTGGCTCATGCAGTTTTTGGCGCGGCTCGAAACGTGCTGCAAGGAGCTGCCCGAAGTGCGCTCGCTCATCGCCAGTCTGCTGCTTGAAAGTAGCTTTCCATGAGTGGGGATGCGCAGGGCGCGAAAATGCGGCAAGTGCTGCGACGCTATTCCGGACTTATCGATCCCGTTTGCCTGGTGGAAGAATGCTTTGGCTTTGTGCCCGATGCTAAACAAAGTGAGGTGTTGCGTTGTGGGAGTGCCAGGTTGCTGCTTTGTTGCTCGCGGCAGTGGGGGAAGTCGAGTACCGCAGCGGCTCTCGCGGCGGTAAGGGCTCTGACCGAAGCGGGGTCGCTCGTATTGTGTGTGTCGCCGACGATGCGGCAAAGCGGGGAGTTTGTGCGGAAAGTGAGTAGCTTTTTGGCGGCGGCAGGGGAGAAGTTTAGCGGGGGCAGGCTGGCGGTGTATTTGCCGAATGGGTCGCGAGTCGTGGCGTTGCCCGGCCAAGAGGCGAATGTGCGCGGGTTTTCCGCCCCGTCACTGATTGTGATTGATGAGGCGGCACGCGTTGAAGACAGCCTGTATCAGGCGATGCGGCCGATGCTGGTGGTGGGTCGCGGGGATCTCGTTCTGATATCGACTCCGTTTGGGGAGCGGGGTTTTTTCTGGAAGGAGTGGGTTCGAGGTGGGGAACGCTGGACGCGCATTGAGGTGAAGGCGACGGAATGTTCGCGGATTTCGGCGGAGGTACTGGAAGAAGAGAAGGAGTGCCAGAGCGCGGAGTGGTTTGCGCAGGAGTATCTGTGTTCGTTTGTGGGGATGGAGAATCAGGCGTTTAAGACAGAGTGGCTGGAGGCGGCGCGGCGGGAAGGCCTGGGCGTGAAGGCGTTGGCGTTTGAATTGAAGGGGAGGGTGACATGATGCGGCCCGGGGCGGTGAATCTGCGGTCTTTTCACCTGGGTGTGGATCTGGGGCAGAGGGTGGATCATACGGCGTTTGTGGTGGTGGAGCAGCAGGTGGTTGTAACTGCGCATAAGGATCTGGTTAGTTATGAGTATTTAAGGGAACGTAAGTTGTATGTGAGGCTGGTGGAGCGGGTGAGGCTGGGGCAGGGGTATCAGGAGGTGGTGAGCGAAGTGGAGCGGTTGACGCAGTGTGAAGAGTTTAAGAGTGGGACGGTTACCACGGCTGTCGATGCGACGGGGTTGGGGATTGTGGTGAGTGAGGATTTGCGGCGGAAACGATTGCGGGGTGAGTTGTATCCGGTGGTGATTACGGGGGGACTGGAGGGGAGTTATCGAGACGGGTTTTATCCTACACCGAGGACGGAGTTGCTGCTGGGGGTGCAGAAGGCTTTTGAGCAGGAGGGGTTGGCGGTGGCGGAGGGGGTGCGGGGCTGGGATGCGCTGGAGCAGGAGTTGAAGGGGATGCGGAAGGTGCAGAGTGTGCGGGGGCCGAGGTTTGAAACCATGGGGGCGCAGGATGATCTAGTGTTTGCGCTGTCGCTGGCGCTATTTGGAGGGAGGATGCGGGTGTTGCCGGTAAGTGGGGAGGAGGTGCGGAGACGGAGCGGGCATTGGAGTTAGATTGGGCTTGGCCGAGGGCAACCGGTAGGATTGCCCCCTGCGGATCGTTGATGGGATGCGTTAAAAGCCGAGGCGGAGACCAAAGCGGAACATGCGTTCGTCAATGCCTTCGCGACCGACGCCGCGAGTGGAAGTGATCTGCATGAAAC
>JBKJSR010000463.1:0-3801 GCA_046594355.1 Bryobacter sp. | reverse complement strand
GTAAGCGGATGCCAACTGTTCTCTCGACCCCTTTCATTTCGGCGCGGCCAGCGGTGCCTCTGCGCAAGAGTTGGAGCAGGCAAGAGCTCGAAGCGATCGAGTCGGCGGGTTTGCTTCACGACCAACGGTTGGAACTCATTGAGGGGGAACTGATTGTTCTAACGAGTAAAATGCGTCCGCACACGATTGCCGTCTCGTTGCTTTTAAAGTGTCTGTTACGCATTTTTTCGCCCGATCATGTGCAACAGAGTGCTCCCATTAATGTTGATCCAGAAGACAATCCGACGAGTGAGCCTGAGCCGGATCTGATTGTCCTCAAGCTTCCGCAGATCCAATACCGCATGGGAAATCCACGTCCGTCCGACTTGCACCTTGTTTGCGAAATTTCAGATTCTACGGTTGCTTTTGACCTGTCCATCAAGGCCCAGCTTTACGCCCGGGCAGGCATCACGGAGTATTGGGTGCTCGACATTCCAAGCCAGCGGCTGGTCGTACATCGCGAGGCCGACGCCAGAGGCTACCAATCGATCCAGGCCTACCAAGTGCTGGAGTGCGTCTCTCCGTTGGCGGCTCCACAGGCTGAATTGCACGTGTCCAGTCTGTTTCCCCAATAGACCGGCTTGAAGGGCACCGACGCTAGTTGAGGGATTTTTGGAGGGTGAGGGCGGCGGTGGATTCCGATGGGCTGATTGCCGTGGCGATGGCGCGGGCGATGGCGGTGCGCGCTTGCGGCAACTGGTTCGCGTCTTTGTAGGCGAGGGCTAGAGCTTGCCACCAGGTGCTGTTCGAGGGCCGGAGTTGGCAGGCTTTTTCGAGCAATGGGATGGCGGCGGTGGGGTTGGATTCATCCGCGAGACGGAGACCTTGCAGGAAAATCTGCTGCGCATTGTTGGCGGCTTGGCCCGATGTTGTGAGAGGTGGTCCCGAGGATATAACGGTGCGGAATTCGATTTCGAGTTCAGCCCTTTCTATGGGACTGAGCGCGATGAGTGTTGTCTGTGTGAGCTTGAGGTCGTTGGGGAATTCGCGGAGGGGGAATTTGCCGATGACGATAGCTCCGGGGAAGGATGAGCCAGGTTTGTAATTGGGCCAGAGATGGTAGGCGGAGGCCCAGGCGCGGGCATAGTCGTTCTCTTGGAGAGGCCCGTCACTAAGCTCTATAATGTCGATCAATTTCAAGCCGGCGAGCTCTTTGAGGCACCGGCTGGGTGGGCGGCCAAGCACGGCTGAGGTGCGGTTTCCTTTGCCGCGCAATTCAAGGGTAGAGTAGTACTCACAGATTCCTTCTTCGAACCATGTGGGTAGATTCGGGAGGGTCCGGTAGAGTACCGCGTGCATGTACTCGTGGCTTAAAACTTCCAAGAGAAATGTTGCTTCTGGATTTGCGACAATCCAGTGGTGCCGCGTGCCGGAGATGAATTGGCCTTGTTCGGATTTGGAGATTGTCAAGTTGCGCCATTGGGACCCGCTCTTGGGGAGCCAGATGCGCAGGGGGCTTGCCGCAGCCCAGTTTTCGCCGTGTAGCGCCTGGATTGCGGAGCGCAATTGTTCCAGACGCTGGAGGGCCTGTTCCGCAAGGCGTAGAGTTGAATAGTTGTTGTACAGGATGAAATGCGGGGATCGCAATGCGGTTTGTGCTGTGAGAGAAGTTGCGCAGAGCAGGCAGCAGATGGCGGCAGCGCATCGCACTGATAAAAAGATTGAATTGTTCAGGAAGGAAAATTTCCCTAGCATTGATTTATGGGAACAAGCACTATGACCGAACCCCACACCTCTCAAGTGGCACTTTTACACCGTATTTCGAGTATTGTAAGTTCGCAACGGTCGCTGGACGAAATGCTGGGCGAAATCATCGGCCTTACCGTTCAGGTTACAGAATGCGACGCCGCTCTGGTTTACCTGATCGAAAAAGATCTTAATGAGATTGTATTGCGCGCTTCGCAAGTGCCGCATGCGCACGATCTGAATTTGCTGCGCATGAAAATGGGCGAAGGCGTGACGGGCTGGGTGGCCGAGCACAAATCGGTAGTGGCGCTGGCGGCGAATTCGAGCCTGGACCATCGCTTCAAGCGCTTTCAAGGCCTGGTGGAAGATACGTACGAAGCCTTCCTTTCGGTGCCGCTGATCAACCAGGGGGAAGTGATGGGGGTCATCAATGTGCATCATCGCGAGCCGCATGCGCATACAGCGGAAGAGATTTCGCTGCTGACCTTTATTGGCGAGCAGATGGGAATCGCGATTTCGAAAGAAGTGCTGAGCGACGAGAATTCGCGGCTGCTGGGCGAGACCGAGGAGATGAAGCGTCAACTGGAAATGCGCAAGCTGGTGGAGCGGGCGAAAGGGATCATGCAGACGCGCTACAAGCTGACCGAAGAAGAAGCTTATTTGCGGCTGCGCAATGAGAGCCGCCGTCTCCGCAAGCCGATGAAGGAACTGGCTGAGGCGATTATTTTGTCGGAAGAACTTTCGCGCAAGAGCGAAGATCCGGATGACGAGACGGCCTGATTGGCTTTAGCCTAGAAGGGTTGCTTCCCTTCGACCCACTCTTTCGTAACGGCGATCTGACGACGATTGCCTCTAACTTCTGGCCGCGCAATCTGGACGAGATCCGGTATCCGGCGTTTCGCGATTTGCATCGTACCGAAGCGGATGTGCAGGTGCTTGCTTTGCGGCATGAACCTGCGGGTGAGGTGCGCGGGGAATTGATTGTGCTGCATGGCCTGGAGGGTTCGCATGAATCCGGGTACATGAAGAGCATGGCGCAGGCTGGGCTGGTGCGGGGATTGCGGGTGCATCGTTTGAACATGCGGACTTGCGGGGGCACGGAGGGGCTTGCTCCAACGCTTTATCATGCGGGTTTGACTGGGGATCTGTTGCGTATTGTGGAAGGGTTGCATGCGGCGGGGAAGGGGCCGATTTATCTGATGGGTTATTCGCTGGGGGCGAATGTAGTTTTGAAGCTGGCGGGGGAGTTGGGTGTGCGGGCAGCGGAATTGGGTGTGCGGGGAGTGGTGAGTGTTTCGGCTCCGCTCGATCTAATGGCCTGTTGCCTGAGGATGCAGGAGGGCCGGAATTTTCTTTACTCGAACAAGTTTATCGATCGCCTGAAGGCACGGTACCGGCGGCGGGCGGTGGAGTTTCCGGATCGCTTTCCACTGGATGGACTGGACGGGGTGAAGAGTGTTCTGGCGTTTGACGACAAATTTACGGCCACGTCGTTTGGGTTTGGGGATGCGGCGAATTACTATGCGACGCAGTCTTGCCAGGGTTTTCTGAGCGGGATTGCGGTGCCGGGTCTGTTGATTCATTCCGCAGACGACCCGCTGATTCCGGCTTGGGTTTATGAGAAGGCGGCACCGGAGCAGAATCCGAAATTGAAGCTGGTTATGACGCGGCATGGCGGGCACGTGGGGTTTCTGGCGCGGAGCGGTCCTCGCTTCTGGGCCGAGGAAATTGCGGCGGAGTGGATGATTTCTGGAACCTGAGGCGGCGGTGGAGTGTATCCTACGCAGATGTCGAACCATGGGAGTAATGCGTTTTTTGAGGCCGTGAGGGTGGCGCTGGGGAGTTTTTTGACTTTGCTAGGGATTATTCTGGCTAGCACGACGCTGATTGCGGTGATGAGTCTGATCCACGGGATGGATGTGTATATCGCGGCACTGCTGTCCAAATTAACTCGGAACCGGATTTGGGGCTCGCATCATGATTCGGGTTTGGAGCTGTTTTTGCTTGGCCGACAATTGAGGTTCCCCCTGCTGTCCAATATCCATATCTGTAAATAGCGATTTCTGGTTCGGCGAG
>JBKJSR010000449.1:0-2884 GCA_046594355.1 Bryobacter sp. | reverse complement strand
AAGGCTCATTGCGCAGTCTGTCCAGCTTGCCGGATGCGGGTAGAAGTCTTCAGGCAGGATGCGGTGAGCGTGCGCAAAATCGTTCCTGAATTTGAGTTGCCCCGTTCGATGGACTGGGGCGAGATCGAACGCGAAATGTTTGCAAATGTCAGGCTGGGGCTGGATGTGAGCGAGATCCGGACAGACTTTGGCAGGGCAAATGAGCCGGAGCGTTCGATGTCCTGGACTGGGGCGGTTGCGATCGCGGCGCTGACTGCAATCGTGATCACAGGTTGGTTTTTGGCGGGGCCGAGGACGCAACAATATTTATTGCATGCACCCAAAGCCGTGGCACAGGTGAAGAGTGGCGCGCTGATTTTGCGGGGCGATGAGAACGGTGTTGGATTCGAGAGGCGCGGCGTGGGAATGATTCTGCGCAATGTCGCTTCGCCTTCGAGCCGCTTTGAAGTGGGACTGGAAGGCAGTGTGCGTTCTTCCGTTGTGGATCAGGATTCCGGTCAAGTGACAGTGAGCCAAATTTATGTGGAATAGAGTGTTTGCGCTGGCCGCAGTGTGTGCCGCAAGCATGGCGGCGCAGGATGGTTTGCGGGTGAATTTTCCGGCCGATGCGCCGATAGCGGTTGTAAGCTCCGGGTGGGGTGAATCGCGTGCGCTGGCTCGTGGCGGCGCATTTGTAGTGGATGTGCGAACCTCGCTCAAGCTGAAGAACAATAGCCGATTGCGGCTGCGTGGCATTAGCCTGCAGGTCTCCTCGCAGGAAGTTGCGGCGGGCGGTAAGGCAAGCGTGTCCGTGCCGAGCCTCGATGTGATGCCAGGGCAGGAATTTCCGGTGAAGATCGATTTGCGTTTGTTGCAACCAAATAGCGGGGCGAATGCAGCAATCGTACAGGTGCAGCTCGACGGAGTTTTGTTTGAAGATCTTTCGTTCTTTGGCCCGAATCGGCTCGGTAGCCGTCGGCAATTGACGGCGTGGGAACTGGAGGCGCGCCGCGACCGGCAGCACTTTCGGCAGATCCTGGCGAAGGGCGGGGAAGAAGGCTTGCGCCGTACGATGCTCGATGTTCTGGCGCACGATAATACGCGTCCAAAACTCGATGTCCGATTGGCACGAGCCGCCGCAGCGCTTCAGAATACACGCAACATCGAGACGGCTTTTCTTGCGCAGCAGGACCTGCCCGTAGAGGGCGTTCGAGCCGTTGCTGTCGCAAGTGGAAATCAGTTGCAGATCCTCGAATTGGCTTTTGAGAATCGGGATAAACGCGAAGTGCGGTCGATCGAATTGGGATTGCTGGTGCGCGACCAGGAAGGCCGTGAGTTTTCAGCGGGTTCTCTGCCTGCGGCGCTCCCGATGAAGCCCAATGGTGCCGCGACGGTGCAGCCGTCGGCCAGCCTGCAATTGAACCGCTTGCAGGGTTTGCCGCTGCGGGTCGAAAGCCTGAGCGGCTTTGTGCAGCAGGTGGAATTTACGAACGGGGATGTTTGGGTGACACCAAGCTCATTTCGCGATGAAGCGAGGCTTTCGAAGCTGATCCCCGGCAGTCTCGAAGAACAGCGTTTGTCGGAAATTTACCGGCGTCGCGGTATTGCCGCTCTAGTGGAAGAACTCAGCAGACAATGACAATCGCCGATGCTTTGGGGCATGCACCCGAAGAGTTGAGTTTGCCTTTGCGCGATCTGACTACGGGTTGGTGGGTGGCGCTTGAAATGTACGATCCGCATCGGCTTCCCCTGCGTAAAATTGCCGTCATCGCCAAGACACCCGGCGAATGTTTTACGGCTTTACAGGCGAAGGGTCTCGAAGTATCCCACTTTGAAGTAATCCAGTTGCACGCTGCGTACTGAAGTCACCGATAATAGAAGCTTGGACCTCGAAAAAACGTTACTCCGAAAGGTCGGAGAGGCAATCAGTAAATTCAAAATGATTCGTGAGGGCGACCGCGTTGCCGTCGGCGTCTCCGGCGGTAAGGACTCGGTTACTCTGCTGGAGGCGTTGCTTGCCTTGCAGCGCCGTGCGCCGATCGACTTTACCGTTTGTGCGTTTACGATTGAGCAGGGCAAGTTTCTCGCCTCGATTCAGCCTTATGGGGAGTGGCTACGGCGGCGGGGAATTGAGTGGCATTGCTTTGTAGATCCTCCGAGCTTGCGGCTCATCGACGAGCAGCCGGACCATGGGTGCGACCTTTGCTCGCGCTTTCGTCGCCGTGCGGTTTATGAAGTTTGCAAGGGTCTGGGTGTGAATGTGATTGCGCTGGGGCACACAGCGGACGATTTCTGCGAGACACTGCTACGGAATGCGATGTTTACCGGTGCGCTCAGTTCTCTGCCTCCCGTGACCTACTCGAAGAATAAAGACTTCCGTCTGATCCGGCCGCTTGTGTATGTGCCGGAGACGATCACCACTGCGTATGCGCAAGGCCTGGGGTGTCCGGTGATCCCTTGCGGTTGTTCACAGAAGACGGGTACGGTGCGGCGCAGCGTTCGTGATTTCCTGGGCGAGATGGAATTGGATCATCCCAATTTAAAAGATTCGCTGCTGAGCGCGATGGGGAATATCAAGACGCAGCGCCTTCTCGACAGCCGCTATCTCGATCCGGACGAGGGCGACGATCAGGAAGTAGTTGCGAGCGTAGGTCCGTTTCCGATTCTGACCAACGTTTGAGCGGCTATTTCACTTGTTCGAGAATCGCGAAGTCGCCGGGGTTCCAGGCCTGAGCGATGATGTACATCTTGCCGTTGAGTTCTTTGATCACGGAATTGTGGATGTGCTGGAAATTGACCAGGCCAAGGTCTTCTTTTGCCATCACGGTCGAGACAAGCTGGTCGTTTTCAAGCAGGTAGATGGGCGCGCCCTTGCTGCGGTCGGGGCCGTGCAGGGAACCGACTA
>JBKJSR010000411.1:0-3608 GCA_046594355.1 Bryobacter sp. | reverse complement strand
GTTCGAGTCACTCAGGGCCCACCACCATTCCCTTGCGGGACAAGCAAAGCGCGCTACCAAAAGGGTAGCGCGCTTTTTGTTGACTCGCCCCAGTGACAGTTTGGTGACAGAGACCATGGTCACCATGCCGGGCGATCAGGCTCTGAAAATCGTGACCCTTTGCGGTCCGCTCCCGGGGTATCGCGCGAAATCCTTGCTGCCAACTGCGTCAATGACATGGCCAACCGGGAGGCTCAAGCTACCCCCAGCTTTGCTGCGTGGCGAGCAGCCGCTCCGGGCGAGTTCGCCGGCAGCGGTTACGGCGAGTGGATCGTTAGAGAACCTGCTCACGAGTGCCCGCAGAGTTTCTCGCGCTCTGGCGCTTTGGCCCTTGCCTTTGAGCTCATCAAATAGCGCGAACAGCTGACCCCACATTCAGCGAGTTGAGTGATCCTGCGAATTCCTGTTCTTCGCGTGCCGCAGCTTCTCGACGGCGGTTTTCGACGGCAACTCGAGCCAGCTCAAGTTGCTGCTTTTGGCTTTTCTCTGCTTGCTGCTTCGCAAGCGCAGCTGCCGCGCGTTCGCCAGGTTTGTCGACGGTGGATGCCACGCTGCCGTCCCCGGCATACGTGTTTCCGACGGCAAGTTGATTTTTTTCGTAACGCCCCTCTTCTTTCAGCCGACCTGCAGCATCGACAGGGTGTTGAAATGGGCAACTTAGAGGAAGTTCTTTGCTGTGATGCTGTGATGCTGCGACAACATCGCAGGACCACTTAGTCTCGGCAAGCATGACGAGGGCCAGGCCGACATACTCTTCACCTGCGTGTCCGCGCTTTTCATGTCAGGTCCATTGGACTCTCGCCCTGTCGTTGTATCCGTCGCGCAAATCATCGAGCTCGTAGTGGATAGCTAAATGCGCTAACTGTTGCTCAGCGCCATCAATCCCCATCTCAAGGGCGCGTTCTAGGTACGGCTTCGACTGCCTGGAAAACGGTCTCCTTAACGCGTCCAACCCGTACTTGAGCATCAGACCCTTGAGAAACACGGCAGACGCATTCCCCGCAAGGATTGCGGCATCGACCAATGGCATGGCCTTTGCGAAGTCGTATTGAATTTTATTCTTGCCGCTGAACTCGAACTCTGTGTAAGACGCAAACGCCAACGAGACGCACGCCGAGTCGGGGATCAACATGGTCTGGAGCTCAAGATGGTTGGGAAGCTTCCACTCATCGCTGCCGACGATTCGGCCGCAATATTGCTTTGCGAAAGGCTCAACTGAATCCATCTGGAACAGCGCTCGATATTTGCCAAGGATTGCATGCTCCCTGATCCTGAGCCGCATCAACTGAATGCGCATGTCTGGGGGGCTGCCGGCACAGGTCGCGGCAAACATTTTCCGTTTTTCTTCGACCCAACCTCGCTGAATCTCAGCTTCCTGAATCTCAGATTCACTCAGTGACAATTTGTCGGCTTGATCTGCAAGGTGACTCTCCACTTTAACGAGCGGGATCGGGCCGCCGCGATCAAGGCCCGCATGTGAGGCGTCGACGTCTGTGTATCGACTATCCCGAAGCCCCACCCGCCTCAAAAAACCAATGACGCAGACGATGGCGATGATTCCGACAAGAACAAGAAATGTGGTCATTGAAAAACCGTGGCGAGCCGCCCTACAAAGACTTGGTGAAGAACCGCTCCCGGAACTCGTCCACCGGTATGCAATCGGCCCGATGGATCGCCCGGTGGCAAGTCGGGCAAAGCAACGCCAAATCTTTCGTGGTGACTATCGTGGCCTCAGCGCTCGCCGTGAGAAGCGTGCGGTGATGCACCTCGACGATATCAGCGCCCAGGCCAGGGAAACTCATGGCCGCGACGAACCCGCAGGCCTCGCAGGCGAGTTTGCCGGTGCTCTTGAAAACTTCCTGGCGTTTTCGCTTGGCCAGTCCGGGATCTCGCTCGCGCCTGAGATGGTTAACTCGGACCGGCGCACCCTCGCTTGTCGCATAGGCCCAATCCGCGTCGACATCAGGCTTCACTTGAAGCGCGGACGCTTGGCTCCGATACGCATAAGTCCCCGCCATTTTCTTGCGATCCATCGTTTCTGCATGAACCTTTTCTCCTCGCGTGTACCAATGCGAGAAGAAAGCGAGCATGTTCGACGCGATCCGTTCGGGGGGCTTGCCCTGGGTGTGGGAGGCTGAAGCAATCAATACCCGGCCGAGCGCATCACTCACAAGACGGGCAGTGAGATCTCCGTGAGAGATGAAGTCACCCTCCGCATGTGTTTCCTCGCGGATGATTCTTTCTATGATCGGAAAAACATCGTGCAGACGAAATGAAGGCGCTCCTTGCGGAGGTGCTTCCAAGGACTGGTCGTCGGATGCCATTTTCGTTCCTTTATCGGCTCCCCCGCCCTAAACGACGGGGTTCGCCACGCACCTCGATCCCATGTGCCAGACCCAATCGGTGGTGCCTGTAGCGCCACGAGCGGTCCGCGCGTCGGCCTGCTGCTGAATTCAGCGCTCGGAGCGGAGCGCTACTGATCCTGCCGACCCGTTAAAACCTTTATTTTCGCTTCAGCTTCAGCAGCCTGCCTGCAGCTTGACGCTTCAATGTTGAGGAGCTCCGCCACACACTTCGGGGAGGAAAGCTCGAAATCCTTAGTTGCCATTTCCAAATGCTCCTGGCGGATTTCAGCGCGAGATCGTGGTTTCCCACCCACCGCCGTAAACTTGTTTTCAGCATCCGCAGCCGTGCGGCAGCTTGCACCTTTCCTGTCTCCCGAAGTCTCGCAAAGCCCCGCCCACAGGTCATACGATTGCCCGGCGACGGCGTAAGGCATCGGGATCGACCGAGGCCTTCCCCCAAGTCGTCTGACTAGCTCCGCTGAGGCTTGCGCCGGTGCGCAAGGGGGATCTGTTTCGCTCATTTCGTAGGAGCAGCGTTCAATATCCTCTTGCAGCTGTGCCTGCGCTTGGCGAAGCTCCTTATTGGGAGTGTCACTGCACCATAGTGGGTCTGTGGCGAAGTGCAAGGTCTCCGACTTGCCGTTCCGCGTGACCACAAAATTGCGAAAGCCGGCGTAGCCTCCAAAGCCGTTCTTGCCGTTGAACTGTCCGCAAACCGTACCGTCCTTATATTGGCGAACGCCCTGGAACTGTGCGCTGATCGGGTCACGCAGAGTCCGGCGCACTGCGTCTTTCGCTTCCTGGGTGTAGCGCGGTTCTGGTATCGGCTTTGTTTGCGCCGCCGCTGCGGCGGCGAATAGGGACAGGGAGAAAGCCCAGATTTGCTTCGTCACTTGTGCTGATCTCCCAGCGTGCGGTCTGGCACTGAGGTTGGACTTGATCAATCGTCCGGGTTGATCAGACATCCTGCCACAAGTCCTGAGCAACCATGCTTTCATCAGCTTCGGTCACGGCTGGCCGCCGCGCGCCGGATCCGCACGGCCCCTATCTCGGCGGCTGGCGTTCACGGTTCTTGTCTGTGCAGGACTCCGCTCGCGTTGCAGGCTCGCTAAGGAAAGTCTGAACAAGTCCACCGAGCCTGCCCGCGAACCGTTAATGTCTGAACGAGGAGCGTGAACGATGGACCAAATCAGTTTCGCGGATGCGGAGTACGCCGGCAAGAGG
>JBKJSR010000002.1:0-4118 GCA_046594355.1 Bryobacter sp. | reverse complement strand
GCATCCATCCGGGAGTACCGTAGATCAGCCGTAACGCCAACCACGCGAACCGGTCTTCCCAACTGCTTGATCGGTCTGCCAATCGGGTCTTCGGTACCAAATACGCGCCGCGCCAGCGTTTCATTGATCACCGTCGCGTCTGGAGAGTCACCAGCCTCGAGCCAGCGACCCCGAAGCAGCCGCATTCCGATCGCGGCAAAATATTCCGGGGTAACCAAGCTCTCTTCAAACCGGTCCACCACGTGCGGGTTAGAAGCATCCGCACGTTGCAGCAAGTACACTTGCCGCTCGGCCACCCCAGCTTTCACCACGCCTGGAATCGAACGCAGCGCCTCTCCGATCTCAGCTATTGTGGCGGCAGCGCGGGACTTTTCCTTATAGGCTTCGCCCGTCAGCGAAAGACGCATCACCAATACTCGGGCCGGCTCGAAACCGGGAACCGACGCGTACATTGCGGCGAAGCTGCGGATCATGAGGCCCGCGCCGACGACCAGCACGACTGCAATCGCCAATTCCATGGCCGCAAGTCCAACTTGAATGGTTTTGCTTCGGTTCATCCCGCCCGCCCCGTGACTGCGCATCACATTGTGCAAGTCCATGCCTCTCAGCGCGATCGCCGGCCAAAAACTGAATAACAGGGCGCTGAAAAGGGAGAGGACGGTAGTGAAGAGTAGTACCCGGCCGTCCATTTCCGCCTCCACCAACCGAGGCAGAACTTGCGAACCCCAAGCATGCATGCCCCAAAGAAGCAGCCTCGCCAAAAGCACACCGGCTATTCCCCCAGCCATCGCCAAGAGCAGACCCTCGGCCAGGTATTGACGAAACATCCGCGCACGACCGGCACCGATCGCAATCCGGATCGCCGTTTCCCTTTGGCGAGCCAATCCCCTTCCCAGCAAGAGGCCGGCAATGTTCGTACAAGCGATCAGCAGCACGAGCATCCCGGCGATTTGCAGCAGCTTCAGGGCACCGGATGCGCGGCTTGCCAGATTCTCCCGCCAAGGCTGTACCTTCATGTGTTTAATTCCGGCGAACCACCGATCCGGTGATTCCTGGAGCAGCGACGCTTGGAGAGTCTGAATCTCCGCCAGCGCTGTCGCAATGGAAACGCCCGGTCGAAGCCGCCCGACAACAGAGACCCGCCGCCTATCTCCACGCAGAAGCGGTCCAGCGGGCTGAAAGACATCCGGCTCCCGCAGTTCTAAACCTGCCTGCTCCTGCGGAAGCAGATAGCGAAAGCCGGCCGGAAGCACACCTGCGATGGTTACTGGATTTCCCGCAAGTAGAATTTGCTTACCCACCATCGACCGATCTCCGGCAAGAAACTGCGCGAAGACCCGATGCGAGAGGACCACGTTGCCCGCAGCCTCGCCTTCATTGAAGAGTCTTCCGAGCTCTGGTCGAACGCCCGCAATGCGCCAGAAGTCGCCCGCCGTTGTAACCGTTGTTATTGCCTTAGCTTCACTGGATGTAGCAAGAATCGAATCCTGTTTCTGGTACCCAGCCAAAAGTTCGAATGATCGCGCACGCTCCCTCCAAGCCGCAAAATCAGCGACCACAATGCCAGACCTGAACCTGGCTGCTTTCTCCTCGTCGCTATAGGCCACAAGCCTCTCGCCCTCCGCATACGGCAGCGGACGAAGCAGGAGCGCATTCACCAGACTGAATACGGCAGTATTGATTCCGATACCCAACGCCATCATGAGCAGGACCGTAACCGTGAAGAGCTTGGCGCGGCCATAGGTTCGGAGCGCGTAGCGGAAATCGGCCGCCAGATCGTCCAGCCACTGCGGCACCCAAACGGCGCGGACTTGCTCGCGCACCCGCAGCCGGTTGCCGAACTTTCTCTCCGCCGCTGATCGTGCCTCTGCCAGGGTCATCCCCCGAGCGAGATTCTCCGCTGTCTCTTCCGCAAGGAAGAAAGTGATTTCGTCGTCGGTATTTCCCGACCCATCCAGCCACTTCACGGCTTACCAGCCTCAACCGCAGGCCGCAAGATGGGGGAGATGGCGGCGACTAGTTTGTCCCACTTGCCTGTCTCCACACGCAACTGCCGCTTGCCGGCGGCAGTGAGCCGGTAAAATTTCGCCTTTCTGTTGTTCTCGGAGACACCGGCTTCGGCAGTAATCCAGCCGCGTTTGATCAGGCGGTGGAGCGCCGGGTAGAGTGAGCCTTGCTCGACCTGCAAAACATCTTCCGATGCCCGCTCAATCGCCTTCGCAACCGCATGCCCATGCGCTCGACCCGGGAGAAGTGTGCGCAGAATCAGCAAGTCCAAGGTTCCCTGCAGAAGCTCAATCCGGGCATTTTCTTCTCTGGTAGACATTCTGGGTAAACGATAGCCTGGCTCCAGTAGAATGTCAATGGGAGAAGCAAGTGTGGGTGTGCAATGAAGAAGAGATAGATTCGAGTAGATGCCGGCAGAATGCTGAAATCCGGGCGCACCAGGTACGCTTGGACGCCAAGACCGGCTCAGTAGGTATTCGAGCGGTGGCTCCGGTAGAATGTCAAGGGGAGAAGCATGAAGCCTCCCGCAACTCGGGAATTCAATGAAGGGTTGGGGGCGGTCCAGACTGAGTGTATTCCAAGCGAGCAAGGCAGTAGTTAGAACTTGTAAGTAAAAGTCCGCTCATATATACTAGGGAGCCGGAGGCTTGATGGTGAAAGCTTCTATCTTAATTCGCTCAACAGGAACTAATCGTATGCGCAGCTTACTTTGTTTGGGGATTTCATTCTTCGTTGCATTGCCTGCCCTGCCGCAGGCGGCGCAATGGCTTTACTCCGCGACTGGAGGGAGCCCCTCATCCATTCAAGGTGAGGTCGACCGATTCCGGAGAGACCTTGGGGATCTGAACGCGAATGAGTCGAGGTCGTTTCCAGCCGGACGCCGGGAAATTAATTGGGATGGGGTTGGGGGTACGCTGGGGAACGATAATCTCCCAGGGGATTTTTTTCACAAGACTTCGCCGCGTGGCCTCCTTATGTCTACTCCAGGACTGCGCCTCAAGGTGTCAGGAGATCAATCTTCCCCTTCATTCCTGATGAAGGATGTTACGCGGGATGAATGGGGTCTCATTGAGTTCGGTCCGTTTAGTAATGAAAAGTTTTTCGCACCCATCGGAAGTACGATCACCGACATCGAATTTCGCCTACCCGGAACGGACGACGTCGCTTGCGTGCGGGCGTTTGGAGCCGTGTTTCTAGATGTGGACCGCGGAGGACAGTCGTCGCTGGAGTTCTTGCTCAACGATGGTACCGTCCGGAAATTCATCGCTCAGGTTCAGCCGGTAAGGTCAAAGGGCATGTCTTTCGTTGGCGGACGTTTTGTGGACGCCTGTATCGTGAATGTACGAATCCATAACGGGAGTCATCCAATAGATACGCCCGACATTCCGACTCCTTTGCCGGACGGCGTGGGCCTCGACGATTTTGTCTACTCGGAACCAATTGCGATTCCCCGCAAGATCGAGTATTGAGCGGCGGCCGATGAGCCAAGGCGGCCGAGCTGAGACATGCGGCTATTTGCCAGGCGGGGGAATCGATGTGAGCTGAAGTTGCTCTTGCGAGTTTGGCTGGATCTTGATCTTTTTGGCTCGAGTCTCGTTGGCTTTAAGGAGTTCGGGATCGAGTGAATTAGAGAGATCGAAGCTTTCCCAAGCGTAGAGTTTGTAATCCCCGGGGGGAATGTTGGCCAGGTTGAATTTTCCGTTTTGGTCGGTGGTGACGCTGCGGTGTAGATCGTTGCGCTCTTCTTTCATAGGATCGGGAAGGAGGCTGACCATGACGCCGGGGGTGAGTTGTTGTTTAGCGTCGTGGACTACGCCGGTGAGGGTGCCGGTTCCGACGCCGAGGACGATCTCGATCGGAGCGCTTGCGCCCGCGGATAGATCGAGCCCGGAGTTGAGGATGTCACGAGCACCATCGCCAATGGCCTTGATCCAGAGGCTTGGCGGTAGACCGCTTGCCTGGAAGCGGTAGTTATCGGGGCTGGCGTTTTCGATTTTGAAGACACCTTCGGCGGTGGTCGTGGCGCTGGGGAGATTGAAGATGCCGCCCACGGGAAAGAGCTGGATACGCATGGATTCAAAGCTTATCTTTTTGCCTTCCATCTCTCCGTC
>JBKJSR010000765.1:0-2645 GCA_046594355.1 Bryobacter sp. | reverse complement strand
CCGGCAGAGCACCTGCGCCCGCCCGCCGCTGCACGATGCGGGCAACAGCAGCAAGACGCGATGTGGGTGTCGTCTCGGGCTCAGATCCTCTCGAGCAGCAAGTCGCGCTGCAGGCGGATGGCCTTGGGAAGCGTGGGGCCGATCTTGTCGAACCACTCGTCCATCGAGAGCAGCTCGGAGCGCCACTCTTCGGAACAGATCGCTCGCGCCTTGTTGACCTTCTCGCCCGCCCAGTCCATGCCCGAGAGATCGAGGTCGGCCATGGAAGGGACCCAGCCGATGGGCGTCTCCTGCGCGCCGATGCGGCCATGCGCGCGCTCGATGACCCACTCCAGCACGCGCATGTTCTCGCCGAAGCCCGGCCACAGGAACGAGCCGTCGGCGTCCTTGCGGAACCAGTTGACCTGGAAGATCTTCGGCGGCAGCGGGACGATCTTCTGCATGTCGAGCCAGTGCTGCAGGTACGAGCCCATGTCGTATCCGCAGAAGGGCAGCATCGCCATCGGATCGCGGCGCACCTTGCCAATCGTCCCGCCAGCCGCCGCCGTCGTTTCCGACCCCATCGTCGCGCCTGCATACACACCCGCGCTCCAGTTGAATGCCTGATACACCAGCGGAATCCCCGTCGGCCGCCGCCCCCCAAACAGAAAGGCGCTAATCGGCACTCCGTTCGGATTCTCCCACTCCGGATCAATGGTCGGACACTGCGATGCGGGCGAGGTAAAGCGCGAATTCGGATGCGCCGCTTTCGCCCCGGTCGCCTTGCCAATCTCCGGCGTCCAACGCTTTCCCTTCCAGTCGATCAGCTCGGCTGGTACGTCGTCCGTCATCCCCTCCCACCAAACCCCGCCCTCGGGAGTCATTGCCGTATTCGTGAAAATTGAGTTGCGCGACAAGGCTGCCATCGCATTCGGATTCGTCTTCATCGATGTCCCGGGTGCCACGCCAAAAAAGCCGGCCTCCGGGTTGATCGCATGCAACACCCCATCCGCATTCGGCTTGATCCACGCAATATCGTCGCCCACCGTCCTCACCTTCCAGCCTTCAAAGCCCGGCGGTGGAATCAGCATCGCAAAATTCGTCTTGCCGCACGCACTCGGAAAAGCCCCTGCCACATAGGTCTTCTCCCCCTGCGGATTTTCAACTCCAAGGATAAACATGTGCTCGGCCATCCAGCCTTCGTCGCGGGCGATATTCGAGGCGATGCGCAACGCAAAGCACTTCTTGCCCAGCAGCGCATTGCCGCCATATCCAGACCCGTAGCTCCAGATCTCGCGCGTCTCGGGGAAGTGTACGATGTACTTGTCCGGGTTGCAAGGCCAGCTCACATCCTTCTGCCCGTTAGTCAGCGGCATCCCCACGCTGTGCATGCAAGGCACCACGCGTTTCTCGTCCTTGTCGATCTCTTTAAAGACCGGCATCCCGATCCGCGCCATGATCCTCATGCTCACGACAGCATAAGGCGAATCGGTCAACTGCACGCCTATCTGCGACATCGGCGAACCCACCGGCCCCATGCTGAACGGCAGCACATACATCGTCCTGCCCTTCATCGAGCCGCTAAAAAGCTCCTTCAACTTCTTCCGCATCTGAAACGGTTCCACCCAGTTATTGGTCGGTCCGGCATTGTCTTTCGACAGCGAACAGATGAAAGTCCGGTCTTCAACGCGCGCCACGTCATTCGCGTCCGAGCGGGCATAGTAGCAGTTCGGCCAAAGCTCCTCGTTCAATTTGATAAAAGTTCCCGACGCAACCAATTCCCCACACAGCCGGTCATACTCCTCTTGCGAGCCATCCACCCAATGGATTGCGGCTGGCTTGGTTAACTGGCTCATCTTTTCCACCCACTTGAGCAGATTTTTGTTCTCGCTCAGGGGGGTGGAAGGGTTAGGCTCTTGCGGCATGAAAAAAATAGTCCTTGGTTTGAAATCGGAAGCTAAAACACCAGCTTAACCGCCAACTGGATCACTCGCGGATTTCCCGTCGTATTTCGTATGACGCCATAGCTCACCGCTGTAATGCTTCCGCCGGGGTTGGCAAAGTTTGCCACGTTCAGCACATTGAAGAATTCCGATCGAAACTCGGCCGCCACTCGCTCCGTGACCGGGATTCGCTTGTTTACCGAAAAATCGAGATTCCTTTGCGTCGGCCCCCGCAAGACGTTGCGTCCGCTATCTCCCCATAAGTTCCCCGCCCGCACAAAAGCCCCCGTGTTGAAGTATTGGTTCAACCGGACCTGCGTCCTTCCGGACTTCTGCGTTGTCGCTAGCGTCGCTCCCTGAGCCCAACTGGCCCGGCTATTCGATGTGCCGTAAAAACTTGCCCCGCTTGTGTCCAGGATGCTGATCGGGGTCCCGCTCTGCATCACTGCCACTCCCGCAATCTGCCATCCATCAAAGAACTTCTTGCCCAATCCGGTCCGGTTCAGCCCCCATCCCCACATCGGAATCGAGTAACTGAAATTCATCACCGCCCGGTGCGTGCGGTCGAAATCGGATAGTCCGCGATTCAAACCCAGCCGTAACTGGTCTCCGTCCGTTTGTGTAAACGTCGCCCCGGTCCCGGAGCCGGAGTTGTTATCGAGAGACTTTGCCCAAGTGTAAGATCCCAGTATCCTAAACCCCTTGCTGAATCGCCGCGTCACA
>JBKJSR010000721.1:0-5879 GCA_046594355.1 Bryobacter sp. | reverse complement strand
TTATCGACAAATTCAGTTTGGCGGGATTGCTGGATCCAGAGGCTAAGGAATATGCCGAAGCCGGGCTATCTTACTTGCGCCTCACGGATGCTTCGCTGCTTGAGCGGATCGAACGCGAACCCAAACTCTTAAGGCTCCCACTTATACGTGGCGCGAACAAACTGAGCGTTGGCCTCGACGAAGCGGCTTGGAAGTCGATGCTGGTTTAGCGTGTTCCGGTAGCGGCCTGCTGAAAGGCAAGGCGAACCGGCGAGTCGTCGGAATTTTTGAAATTCGCCCGCTGCACCATCAAAATGAGTGCGATGCCGCTTTTGGGATCAATCCACGCTTGTGTCCCATAAGCACCGCCGTGTCCGAAGGTGCCCGGTTGCGACATCGCGGTTTGTCCCTGAGCGTCCCGCACCACGCCAACACCTAAACCCCAGGCGTGGCCGGGGATGAAGCCGGCCTTGAGCGTGCCGGTCTGATTGGTGGTCATCAAGGCGAATGACTTTTCGGATAGATAACGTTTGCCCTTCACTTCCCCGCCCCGTAGTAACATCTGCGCAAAGCGGGCATAATCGGGCCCCGTCGAGAACAAACCGCCGTTGGCCGCCGGATACCGATTGCGGTCTGTTGCCGCCTGACCATTGAGCAGCGCGACGGTGCTGTCGATCAACTTGCCGTCTTCATTCCGCACCGGCGTAACGAGCCTTGGCTTCTGCTTTTCGCTGAGATAGAATTTTGTGTCTTTCATTCCGAGAGGGCGGAACAAACGTGTTGCCAGGAAGACGTCGAGGTTTTGACCAGCGACCACTCCCACTACCCGACCGAGCATGTTGATGCCGGACTGGCAGTACTTCCAGTTCTCTCCGGGCGGAAAGAAGGCCGGCTTCTTTGCATAGACAGGGACAAGATCGGCCAGTGTTTTGGCGCTCTTGAGCTCTTCTGTCGTGGCCTCACCCATGCCTGAGGTGTGCGTGAGCATGTGCTTCAACGTTACGGTGGATGCGGCGAATTCCGGGAGATATTTGCCAAGCCGATCCTCGATTGAGAGCTTGCCTTCGTCTTGGAGCATCAGCACCGCTACGGCAGTAATGGGCTTGGTCATCGAAGCGATCCAGAAGATGGAATTCTTTTTGAGCGGCAGAGTTGCGGCTGCATTGGCATGTCCGATCACACCGAGGTGCGTGACGCCGGCTGGCGTCGTAATCACGGTGACTGCACCAGGGATTTCATGCTGATCGATCATCCGGCGCATCGCTGCCGCGATCACATCATCGCGTTCGGCAGCGATGAGGCCCGCCGAGAAGAGTAAGGGGAGAAACCAGCGCATCATGCCCGCTAGTTTATGTCAGACCGGCTAACCAATCGGGATGCGGTCGCGATTGGCTGTGAGCCAAGCTTCCAAGGTTTGCAAAGCAGGGTTCAGTGAGCGGCTGACTTCCACGCTGCGCGCTCCGCAGAACTCATCGTTGAAATCGTGCTTGTACTGAAACATGTTGCCCAAGTCTTCCGCGCCCGGGAAACCGAAGCCGCGAAAGACCGCCGGCGGCACCGCGTTGTAGCGAATCTCTTTGCCCAGGACTTGCGAGAAGGCGGCCGCTATTTCAGTGCCAGACAAGTGCTCGCCCGCGATGCCCACTGTCTTGCCAATCCACTGGGCACCTTGATAGAAGATGCCATAGGCGCAGCGGCCAATGTCCTCCGCCGCGATGCCCGAGAGCTTGCGGTCGCCCATCGGCAAAGTAATGCCGAGCACGCCGTCGGGTCCCTTTACGGGGCCCATTCCGAAGTGAATGAAGTTGTCCCAGTAGAACGAGGTCAACAAGAAAGTCACTGGGACACCGGCATCGGTAAAGAGGTGGTTGGCTTCTCCCTTGGCGTCGAAGTGAGGCACTTTGTAGTGTCCCATCAGGGTGGGCATGCGATCGTCGCTGAGCGGTACAAGGATGCGGGTGTCTTCGAGGGTGGACCAGATGACGTGTTGCAATCCCGCCTGTTTTGCCGCTTGCGCCATGTAAGCAGCTTGGGCAAATTCTTTCTCTGGCGAAAAATGATCCCAAAAAAACGTAACGCAGAAAGCGCCGTATGCGCCGGCGAAGGCGCGCTCCAGGCTATCGGCATCGTCCACATCGGCCGCCACGACTTCGGCACCCAGAGCGGCTAGCGCTTTCGCCTTGTCGGAATTCACGTCGCGCGTAATTGCGCGGGCGGTGAATCCGCCGGCGGGATCGGCGCAGATGGCGCGAACCAAGCCTCCACCCTGCGCACCAGTCGCTCCCAAGACGGCAATTATTTTCTTATCGCTCATGTATTGCTGCTCTCCTGAATTACTGCGGTAATTAATAGAGTAATTATACAGTCGCAAATCCTGGCCTAGTTCAGGCCGACCAGTAGTCGCGATCCAGGCTGCGATATTGAACTGCTTCGGCAATGTGCTTGGCTGCAACTTGCTCTTGTCCGGCAAGATCGGCAATGGTGCGAGCGACTTTGAGCAGGCGGTCGTGAGAGCGGGCGGAGAGGCTCAGCTTTCGTACCGCCATTTCTAAAGTGCGTTCGCCTGATTCATCGAGATGGCAAGACTTTCGCAGTTGCGCGGAAGGGATGCGGGCGTTTAGAAATCCGCGCCGATCCTGTGTGGCCCGGGCCGATTCCACCCGTTCGCGCATGGCACTGCTGGAGACGCCGTCGCCATGGCCGCGAAGCTCCTTGTATTCCACCGCCGGCACCTCGATGTGGATATCGATACGGTCGAGCAATGGGCCGGAGATCTTGCCCATGTAGCGCTGGATTTGCGATCCCGTACACCGGCATTCCTTGGTTCGATCTCCGTAGAAACCGCAGGGGCAGGGGTTCATCGCGCCCATCAGCATCAAATTCGCCGGAAAGGTGAGGGACATGTTTGTACGGGCAAGGGAGACGCTGCCCTCTTCAAGTGGTTGGCGCAGAAGCTCCAAAACATTGCGATTGAATTCGGGCAATTCATCGAGAAAAAGAACCCCATTGTGGGCGAGGCTTACTTCGCCGGGACGCGGAGTACCGCTCCCGCCACCAATCAAACCAGCGTCGCTCACCGTATGGTGCGGCGACCGGAAAGGGCGTTCCTTGAGCAGACCTTCACCCTGAGCCAGCACACCGGCGACGCTGTGGATCTGCGTTGTTTCGAGGGCTTCGTTGAAATTGAGGGGCGGCAAAATTCCGGGTAGCCGTCTCGCCAGCATCGTCTTGCCGGATCCCGGTGGCCCGATCATCAACAGGTTGTGCCCGCCTGCCGCCGCAACCTCCATCGCCCGTTTGGCTATGGTTTGCCCGCGCACATCGGCGAAGTCAAGATTCGCGAATTGATTGACCGGAATGGTTGTGCCGGAGACAGGCTTGGCTGGTGCCATGCGGTCTGGCTGTGTGAAGAGACTGACCGCTTCGCCAAGATGCCTGACGCCGAATACATTTACGCCTTCGACGACAGCAGCCTCGGCTGCATTGTCGGCTGGCATGACCACGTTGGGAATTCCCATTTTGCGAGCGCAGACAGCCATCGATAAGGCACCCCTAACGGGACGGATCAAACCATCGAGGCTCAATTCTCCGACCATCAGGAATTTCTCGCTCTTGTTAAAAATTCCCATGGCACCCAAGATCCCCATGGCCATCGGAAGGTCAAAGCCGGCCCCCTCTTTGCGGATATTCGCGGGCGCAAGGTTGATCGTGACGGAGCGGGTTGGATAGCCAAAACCCGAGTTCATCAATGCGCTCTTGATTCGCTCCCGGCTTTCGCGAATTGCAGTATCTGGCATGCCCACGGTGATGAAGTCGCGAGAGCTGCCAGACTGCGCCATGTCTACTTCGACATCGATCAGATGCGCGTCGATTCCATAGACAGCGGCGCTGCGGGTGCGAAATAGTGCCATGACTACATACAGTGGCCGCAGAATGAGAATCGTCTCTATAAATCTGAAATTGAAGTTGCGTCGCCGGGAGCGCACGAGAGCAAATCAATCAGCCTCTCAAGTGTGTTAAACCTGAGATCTTAATCGGCATGAAAAAAATCCTGCTTGGCCTGAGCTTCATTGGTCTGGAATTGTCGGGGCAAGAATCGTCCAGCGTTGCAAGCAGAGTCCAGAACATTTTTAGCCAGAAATGTTTGCGGTGCCACGGTGGAGATTCGACTCTGAGCGGTCTCGATCTGACAAGTGCCGAGGCATGGAACAAAGGTGGCAAGAGGGGTCCGGCGATCATTGCCGGCAAGCCGGAAGAGAGTCTGCTCTATCAGTGGACTGCAACGGGAAAGATGCCGCAAACCGGCGAGAAACTGAGCACGTCGGAACTGGGGGATTTGCGGCAATGGATCGAAGCGGGTGCGCGTCCGGTACAGACTAAACCCGGCGCAGGGACGGTGAAGCAGCGGGAGTTTTGGGCCTTTCAATCCCCGGTAAAAGTGGAAGCACCGAAGATTGAGGGAGCCAGCAAGCCAATTGATGCCTTTGTGAGGGCGAAGCTCGCGAGTAAAGGGCTGGTACCGAATTCAAAGGCGGATGATCGCACGCTGATCCGGCGGCTTCATTTCGATATGACGGGATTGCCGCCACAGCCCGACGATTACAAGTTCAGCTATGCCGAAACAGTGGAACGATTGCTTGCTTCTCCGCACTACGGGGAACGCTGGGCACGGCACTGGCTGGATGTGGTTCGCTTTGGCGAAACGGATGGGGGAGAGCACAATTTTGAACGACTGCATGCGTGGCCGTATCGCGATTATGTGATTGACGCGTTTCGCACAGATAAGCCCTACAACCAGTTCATTCGCGAACAGATCGCGGGAGATCTGCTTGAGCCGGGCAATCCGAAGATGGTCGCGGCGACTGGATTTTTAGTGGCTGGACCTTGGGATAGCGTGAGTTCGGAATTGAACAAGGACAAGCTCCTGTTGGCGACGGCGCGCGTGGATGAACTGGATGACATGGCAACGACGACGATGCACACCTTTCAGGCCCTGACGGTGAATTGTGCCCGCTGCCACGATCACAAGTTCGATCCGATTCCCAGCAAGGATTTTTACCGGCTCACCGCTGTTTATGGTGGCGTTACTTTTGGGACGCGCCAAGTGGCAAGCGAGGCAGACGCCAAGGCGTACGCGGACAAGACCAAGCCAATTCGCGAGCGCCTGACGAAGGTAAGCGGCGCGGTGGCGGACATTGAAGATCCGATGAAATCCGTGATGCTGCTCAGCCGCTATCAGGCCTTTGATCGTCAGCGGCTTAAGGCCGAGAGACGGATGCCCTTGAACCCGATCTGGAACCGGAACACTTTTGCATCGGCGAACCCGAAGAAGATCCGGCTGGTGATTACAAGCCATCAGGGCGACCGCGCCAAGTTGGCTCGTCTGGAATTGCAGCCCGCCAATCTCGTGATCGAGAACTGGGTTGCCGAGCGCAAGGCGAGCGTCGACCAGCCCGTTTACCTTGAGGTAGCCGAGCTTGCGGGCAAGCAGATCGGCACTTTAATCTGGTGGTCCGATCAGATATTGGGGCGAAAAAAAGGAATGCCCACGGTGTTTCGACTCGAGGGTTCCGAAGACGGTTTGAAGTGGCGAACGCTTTGCTCGAATCTCGATCATGTGCGCGACCTGGAGCTTGATTTGCCGGGTGTGAGCGAGGCGGAGTTGACGGCGGAGTTGTCCGCCGCACAACGGCAACGGCGAGTTGCACTGATGGCGGAGCGAGAAGACGTAGTGGCGGAATTGTCGGCGATTGCCGAGCCGGTGCGGATCTATGGTGCCAAGTTGAGGGAGATGGACAAGGCATTTCTTCTCGATCGGGGGAGTGTCGCCAAGCCGATTGAAGAAGTGACGCCGGGAGCGTTGAGTGCGGTGAAGCAGATCTCGCCGGACCTGGACTTGC
>JBKJSR010000643.1:0-2810 GCA_046594355.1 Bryobacter sp. | reverse complement strand
GGACTCCAATGTCGGAGGATTGCCCCGCAAACTGGGCTGCATGCTGCGGACAGCGCAATTTCTGTCCTCGGCCGTCAGCTTCGCAGGCGGAGGTGCACCCATCAACATGGCAACCGAAGTCGCCACCTTCGGCAAAACCATAGATGGCGGACAGACCTGGACGATGTCGGTGATTCCGGAAACCAAATATGGCATCACGAACGTTCAGTTCTGGTCCGACAAGGACGGGATTGTCGTCCTGAGCGGAGGCGAGGAAGTCTACTGGACAGCCGATGGCGGCGCAACTTGGACAAGGTCCGTGAAGCAACGCCTCTGGCCCAGCCTATACGGCGTCGGTGAGGGCAAGATCATCGTTGGCCTGGCGAATCGCGGGACCGGCTACTCCTTCAACGGAGGACGCAACTTCACGTCCAGACCGTTCAGCCTGCCCGCCCAAATGAAGGCGGTGACTTTTCCAGACGCCCAACATGGCTACCTGGTGGGGCAACACGCCATGGTATTCCGCTACCGCATCGTTCCCATCGAATACACCAGCCCGGGAATGATCGGCGCAATGGCCCCGTAGGCAGGTGCCGGCTCGAATAACCGCATGACTCTACTCCTCTTGTTCGGGTTACTGGCGCAAGGCCCCATGCTCGCTCCGGTAAGCGATGAGGCCAGGGACCAAAGCTTTTCCGCATACGTCTCCACGCTAAAGTCCACCGTGGCTAAGCGCGATGTCAAAGCTTTGCGAAATCTCGTTGCCCCGGATGTCATCTCCGGCGGCTTTGGCGCAAAGGATCAACTTGGCTGGGAGACCTTTCGTAAGCTCTGGGATCTCGATCGGCGCGATGCACCGGTTTGGGATACACTAGCCGATTTGATTGGCCTCGGCTTCTTTCGCGAAGGACCTGCCATCTTCGTCACCCCCTACGTAGCCTGGAAGTTTCCCAAGGATCTCGATCCCAGCCAGTATCTTGTCGTATTGCGTGACCCCTTGCCGCTTAGAAAAGAACCCAACCGGGATTCACCCGTAGTAGGAAACCTCGCATTCGACATCGTCAAACGCGTGGACCCGCAAATTGCGCTGGGGGCCTTCGATTGGGTCCAGGTGGAAACATCAACCGGTACACGAGGCTATGTCCAGGCCGCGCAAGTCAGAAGCCCCCTCATGCCACGAGCGCAATTTTCTAACCAGGATGGACGTTGGCGGCTGATGGTACTCGACCGCGGTCGTTAGCCCGGAACCCTACAGCATCCTTATTCGATGTGCAGCTTGAAGCGGTAAGCGAGTACAGTGGAGTCCCCGGTAACGACGGAATGCGGAGTCTCGCCCGCAATCACTTCGCGCCTCGTTTGATTCATAAACTCCGCCATAGTGTCCTCAACAAGTTTTAGATCTCCAGGCCGCCGGATGACAAAGGCATCTTCATCTCGGTCGCTATTCTCGATGGCCGCTTCGATGTCCAGGATCGGAGTAGGACTCCAGATGACAGAAACAGTTTGCATGCGATGGCCAATCCACTTATCGGCCTTTCCTGGAATGCGAATACTTTGCCCAGCATTCAGTTGCGTGCTGCTTCCTTTCTCGGCCGGATAGAGGATATGCAAAGGATGGTCGCCATAATCAGAGAAGACATAAAGATGACCCGCTTGCGGAGCCTCTATGTTGATGCCAATGCGGTCGCTCTTGACAAACAGGCGTTCTACCGGAAGCACCGTGGGCGGCCCCAATTCCGCACCCCCGGTATCTTGTTGCAGAGTAATTGAGTAATGAATCTTCAACTTCTCAGTAAGCACCGGTGACGGGTCGCTGAACATGATAGAAACGATAATCAACCCTACTAACGCCGCAACCGTAATCGCCGCGTTGCGTTTGAAGTGAGAGACCTTCACGGGAGCCACCATCGGATCCGCTTGCCAGAGCAGCCCGGTGCGTAGCCTCATATAAAGTATTGGCATCCAGGAATCGGACTGGTCGCGGATTGCCCCTCGGGCAACCGACATGGCACGATCGATGAGCCCATCGCGAATCAGCTCGCGGAAGAACGCCGGCATGAAAATCGCGTTCGTCTTCATGCTGAGGTTGCCCTGCATCGCGAGCACGGCTGGCACGCCTGCTCCCGCCAGCATTGGACCAAGGCTGCGCGTGCCGCGCGCACTCTGGCAAGAGGCAAGGACTACCAGCCGCGGCCGCTCGCTCAGATCCCGGAAACGAGTTTCAAGATCGGTTCCCGAAGCCAGATCCACTTTGCCGCTCTCGTCGCACAGCATCAGCAGCGGCTTGCCTTCGACAACGGCACCGTGGCAAACCAGATAGAGAATGTCGAATCCTTCGCGAAGTTTGGCGGTCAGCGATTCGAGCGTGGGTGCTTCAAGAATCGTGATCGCAACCTGCTTCAGCGCGGTCTCCGCGCTGGCCAGTTCTGCCTTCACATTGATCGCCGAAAGTGATTGGCCATCCGCTTCGAAATCGGCAAGATTCGTGGGATTTGCAATCGCAACCAAGGCCTTGAGCTGCTTACCTGCGGGAAGTTTGGGGGCCTGCCAGTCGAGGCTGGGAAGATATCGCGAAAAGAGAATCTGATCGTTGGTGAAGAGCGGATTTCCAGAAAGATCCCGCAAACATTCCCAGTGGACGTCGTGAAGATCGGGAAGATTGGCATCGAGCAGCAGGCGAATCCGGAGCGGCGAATGCAGCGATTGGCTGGCACTGCGCGCTTTCTCAAACATCACCGCGATGTTCGGGTCTTCAAAGATCGTCTTGGCCAGCGCCGCGCCATATTCTTCCGAACCCGGCTTCAGCTCCTTCAGCGCCAGCAGGCTGGCAC
>JBKJSR010000558.1:0-5419 GCA_046594355.1 Bryobacter sp. | reverse complement strand
TTCCTTGACCTCTATGCGAAAGTCGGCACCCTGGTCGATCCAGGCTCGCAGCAGGCCGATGTCTTCATCGGATAGCGCGCCGGTGGGCGGCATTTGGAGGCCCCCGTCACCGCTTACTAAGCGGCGGATCAATTTACTGTTTGCACTGTTGCCTGGTGTGATCACGGGCCCGTAGTCGCCGCCACGCATCGCGGGCTGGCGGCGGTCGAGGCGCAAGCCCGACTGTTGCACGTCCGCTCCGTGGCAGGAATGGCAGTTTTGCGCCAGAATCGGTTGGATGTCTTTCTCAAAATCAACTTTGAGTTGAGAAGGTGGGGGTAACTTAGTCTGGGCGTTCAACAACACACACCCCGCCAGCAAAAGAATTGTCGTACGCATTACGGTCTCCGTGGAATGACCCATTGCATGGTCATTGAGGCGAAAATATCATACGGTTGGGTGAGAGTCAATTCGTCGGAAATCAGAAACTCTTGCGAAGAACCCAGGTGGTCATGGATCTTTGATTCTGGACGACAGTAGTTTTGAGGGGATCGGCCCATTCGGCGTTGCATTCCGTGGTGAATTGATTGAGCAGGGCTTCATCGACCAGATAGCGTTCGGAGCCATCGGGCAACAGGAATCGCCGACCGTCAATCTGGTGGAGTTGGTGCTCGATGCCGATCGACGAAGCGAGGCGGCAAAAGAAGAGACCTCCGGGGGCGAGCACTCGCCAGGAGGCGCGAAGCAGGGTGGCGAAGTGTGCGTCGTCGCGAGCAAAGTGGAGCACGGCGCTGCTGATGACCAGGTCGGCGAAAGAGTTTGGGAAAGACAATGCTTCGATCGGCTCGCAATGAAAATTGCTTGCGGGCAGATTGGGAGCGAGGATCGCGGCGAGGTGGCGTGTGATTGCTATCGCTTCCGGGTCTTCATCGGCGGCGAACACTTCGAAGCCTTGTTGCAAAAAGTAAACGAGATTGCGCCCGCCACCGCAGCCGACGTCGAGGATACGCATGCCGGGCGTGATGCGGCCACGGAGTATCTGGTCGAAGAGATAGATGTCGATTTGTCCTAATTGCTCCATGAGGCTGGGCGTGATCATCTTTCGATGTTATTTCTTTGGCTTCCAGAAGTCCGGGTCCGATCCCGCAAATCAGGTTTTGTGACTGATTTCGAAGTGGAGCGCGGCATTGTTCATGGCCCTTGCGGATGGAGAGTCTGTGGAACGAAGGTAAGCAGCCGAAGAACGATTCACACCATCGTCGAGGAGCTTGAGCGAGGAGAGCGGTGAAAAAACAAGGAAGGTGCCGGAGGGTACACCCCTGTCGAGCGCCGCTTTTCGCGCACGCAGAAGCTCGGCAAATTCGAGTTCCGAACCCGTGGCAATGCGGTAGATCGAAACTTGCTTGTAGCGCGCTTTCCGAAGCGCTTCGAGGGCCTCGCCGAGGCGGTGACTCCAGCATTGACGGTGGAAGGCAATGAGAGTTCTCGATTGGTCGGAGCGTGTCTTCTCGCCAGGGCGAAGGGCAAGCAGGTCCTAATCAAATTGTTCGAGGCCGGCGAGCGAGGAATGGGTTTCCAGCTCGTAGGTATCGACAATTCCGGTGATGGCAGTCATGCCGATGAGCAGGATGCCAATGGATGCATCTCCCCGGTGGGCAGGCAGGTCAAAGCCCACCGAAGGTGTCTGGATCAGACGAATCAGCGGCGGGGGATGGACCAGAGTCTGAGAATGCCGGGACTTTGGACGCCGATGAATTTCTCTTGCGGCGCGATGGCGCGGACCGCTATCCTAAAGCGAATCAACGACTCAATGGCGGAACACGAAGCAGACATTACGGGGTTGTTGCACCGGTTTCAGGAAGGCGACGAGGCGGCGCGGACGCTTTTGGTGGAAACGGTCTACGATGAACTTCGGGCGATCGCGGCGCGGCACATGAGCCGTGAGCGTGACGGGCATACGTTGCAGGCGACGGCGCTCGTCAATGAAGCATATCTGAAGCTGGTGAATATCAAGTCGGCGCAATGGCAGGACCGGGCACACTTTTTCGCAGTTGCGGCGCGGATCATGCGGCAGATTCTGGTGGATCATGCGCGGCAACATCTGGCGGGCAAGCGCGGTGGAGGGATGATTTTACTGCCCTTGAATGAGGCTCTGGCCTTCACTCCCGAGGAACCGGAGCGGGTATTGCAGGTGGACGAAGCGTTGACCCGCCTGTCGATAGAAGATGAACTGGTGGGTCGAGTGGTGGAGTTGCGATTCTTTGGCGGCCTGTCCGTCGATGAGACGGCGGAAGTATTAAAGGTGCCGAAGCGGACCGTGGAAAGGGAATGGACTTTTGGGCGAGCCTGGCTGCGCACCGAGTTGGGGCCAACGCCAACTTTGCCGATGGGGTAGTGGAATCCAGGGAGGGAAAGGCGCTTCGGCTGGAGCTACAAGCCAGCCTGGCGTCGCGTTTCGGATCTCCGCCAAAGTCAGTTATACTCCAAAGCCTAAGCTGTTATCCATGGATCGCCAAGAAAGATTGAAGGAGCCGTGAGCACTGCCGGATTTGCACGACTGAAGTCGATCTTTGCGCGTGCCGTAGAAGTACCCGAACACGAAATTGCCGCTTTTCTCGACGAGGCTTGCCAGGGAGACCGCAGCTTGCGCAACCAAGTGGAAGAAATGTTACGGCAAGCGTCATCGCCGGACACGACATTGCTTGGCGAAGTAGTCGCGGCAAAACCTCCTCATGCGCTGGCGCTTGGGATGACTCTGGCCAACCGCTTTCGCTTGCTCCGCTTTATTGGCAGGGGCGGGATGGGCGAAGTGTACCTAGCCGAGGATCTGGAACTGGGGGGGCGGGTTGCACTGAAGACAGTGCGCGGCGGACTGCTCGATGCGCAGGGCCTGGCCCGATTTCGACGCGAGGTGCAGCTCTCGCGGCAGGTGACGCACACGAATATCTGCCGCGTTTTCGATGTGGGAAGGGAGACGGTCGATGGGCAGGATCTCGTCTTCCTGACGATGGAATACCTGGAGGGCCAGACGCTGGGTCAGTATCTCTCCGCGCACGGGAAGATTAGCCCGGAGATGGCTGAGCCACTGGTCCGGCAACTGGCGGCTGGTCTCGATGCCCTGCATGCGAAGGGGATCATGCACCGGGACTTGAAGCCGGCGAATGTAATGCTGGCCGGCACTCATTTGAGCATTATGGATTTTGGGCTGGCGAGGGCGTTTGAGGGAGAGGGGTCCGACGTTCACCACACGCAGACCGGCACGATTCTGGGGACGCCGGGCTATATGGCACCGGAGCAATTGATGGGTGAGACGGCAACGGCGGCAAGCGATATCTACACGATGGGTTTGTTGATCTTTGAAATGCTGACGGGGTTGAAGGCATCGATGGTGGACAATCTTTCCACCGGAAAGACGGGATTGCCGGAGCGGTGGGAGGCGGTAGTGTTGCGCTGCGTGGCCCGCGACAAGAGTTCGCGTCCGCAGAGTGCGGGGGAGGCAATTGAAAGCCGGAGTGGACCTGTTGTTGCCGCCCCATTGCAACGTCAATGGAAGGCCTGGCAGGTTGCCGTGTTGGGATTGGCTTTGGCTGGTGCGGCGATTGTGCCGTTCGCAATGCGGGAGAATCCAGGGAAGAATTTGCCGCCTGCCGATGCCAGCGCGAACGACAAGATCTTGCGGGCGCGAGAACTTCTGGTGCGTTACTACAAGCCCAAAAATGTGAGCGAGGCGATGGGCATTTTGGAGCAGGTGGTGAAAGAAAACCCCAATCTCGCCCTGGGCCATGCCTCGCTCGGGGCGGCAATTTACCGGCAATTTGCCGACACCAAAGATGTCAGCCTGCTCGACCGTGCGAAAGAGGCGTGTGCGAGGGCGATCCAGCTTGATCCTGAAATGGCGTCGCCGCACGTAACACTTGGCCTCCTGTACACGGACACCGGTCGCCATGATCTGGCGGGATCCGAATTGAAGATGGCGTTGCAGCTCGATTCCCGGCAGGCTGAAGTGCATTTTGCGTTGGCACAACTCTATCGGGCAACAGGCCGCAATGCCGAAAAGGCCGCGGAGATTCAGAAGGCAATCGACCTCGCGCCGGACAACTGGAGTTACAGGAACTGGCGCAGTACGGAGTTCCGGGATCAAGGGAAATATGTCGAGGCCATCGAGGAGTTACAAGCAGCGGCAAAGCTGATGCCAGACAATCCGTTGATTTATAACAATCTTGGGGTTACTTACACAAGGCTGCGCAAATTCGCCGAGGCTAGAAGCGCTTATGAGCGATCCATAGAACTGGAGCCGAGAGCCAGAACGATAGGTAACCTGGCGGCGGTCTTTTACATGGAAGAACAGTATGGAAAGGCCGCCGAAACCTTTGAAAAAGCATTACAGCTCGACTCACAGAACTATCTGCTTTGGGCCAATTTTGCCGCAGCACTGGATCGAAACGCGGCGGACCGGGCAAGGGTGCGAGGCGCTTATCTGAAGGCGATCGAGCTTGCCGACGCGCTAGCCGCGAAGACGCCGAACAATGAAAAGCTGTTGTCCGATCTGGCCAGCTATCAGGCCTTTGTGGGGAACCGGGAGCAGGCAATCTCGCGAATCCGGCGGGCCACTTTGATCAGCCCTGAAAACTCGAGCGTGGCGAATCGGGCAGTGGAAGTTTACGAATTATTGAAGGATCGGGACGAAGCTCTCAAATGGGTGGGAAAGGCGCTCCAGCTTGGCTATTCGCTGGAATCGTTAAACACCAACCCTGAATTGGCGGGGCTTTGCGCCGATCCACGCTTTAAGGACATAGCCAGAAAATCCAAGGAGAAAACAAATGAGAAGCGATGAAGGAATGGGGAACCGGTATTATGCCGGTCCCGATGATGTAAACCGGAAGCCTGTCGGAGATGAAGAAGAGGAGATCGATCCCGTCTCGTTTCCGATCGTCGACCCGCAGACGGACACAAAAATCGATGATGATGATGAACCCGTCTCGTTTCCGATCGTAGATCCGCAAACGGACACAAAAATCGATGACGATGATGAGCCGGTCTCGTTTCCGATCGTAGATCCGCAAACGGACGACACGAAGGATAGCGGAAGCTAATGCTTCGACCGCCGAGACCGGCTAACGGTGGCGGCTAGATCTTGATTGCAGCAACGAATGGGGCGGGTCTGGAAATAAGGATTCAGCCCCATTTCTATTTGAAAACTGGAAGGGCTGGAATATGAACGGGAATCTGCTGAACCTGAACGGATTGAATTTCGATACGGGGGGCTATCTGCATAGCCAGTTGAGTCCATTGGAACTCAGGGCGCTGGCGACCGGGGAAGTAATTGACCGCAAAGAACTGCAAGAAATGAAGGACTGGTGCGAAAGCCGCGGACCGCACTATGGCATGGTAGAAGGGCGGGATTACAAGAAGCTGGAAGACACTGGCTGGGGTGTGATCT
>JBKJSR010000529.1:0-3102 GCA_046594355.1 Bryobacter sp. | reverse complement strand
GTTTGAGCTGGAAGCAAAAGTTTTGCAAGCTTCTTGCAGGCGGCGCATTGTCGGCGGGTCTGCCGTATGGTTCGCCGATAAAGCCCGAAGTAAATAAAGAACTCATGACTTCGAGCCACAAGCGAAAGCAGGGGCAAGTGGTGAAAGCTGAAGAGGGCTCGCCTAGAACATCAGTTTGAGCGACAACTGGATCGTGCGGGCGTCACGGGCCGAGGTGATCACCCCGAAGGAGCCGGACTGGTTGAATCCGTTCGGTCCCGGTGAGAAGCCGGTATTCGGCGCGCCCAGATTTACATGGTTCATGAAGTTGAACATTTCGGTGCGGAACTGCAAGTTGAAACGCTCCGTGAACCTGGTGTTCTTGATGAAGGACAAGTCCCAGTTGACTGTGCCGGGCGTGCGGACGTTGCCCAGGACGCGGCCAAGGTTGCCGAAGGTGAAGGGCGTTGGATTGACGAATTGCGTGGTGTCAAACCAGCGCTGCGCGGTTGGATTTTCCAGTTTCGCCGATACGCCCGTTGAATCGGGGCGGCTGGCGCGCTGATTGTTTGCGCCGGAGACCAGCAGAGGAAGGCCAGTCTGCATGATGCCGATGGTGTTGACCTGCCAGCCGCCGATGATGCGGTTCCAGCCTTGCTGGCCCTTGCCAAAAGGCAATTCGTAGATTGCGCTCACCGTGGCGCGCTTCGATACGTCGGAAGGATCTACGCTGCGTTCGGCGGCGCGATTGTACTTGCCGTTCTGATAGCCCGTGACCGATGCCTGTTCGATGGGGCCAAAGTTGACCGGGGTCTGAAGGCTGTCGCTGATGATCTTGCCGCCGGTGAAGGAGACCAGGAAGGTGAGGCCTTTTGAGAGGCGCTTTTCGGCGCTGAGCAAGAGCAGGTGCGAGTTGTAACTACCCAGGCGGGGATTACGAACTGAGACTCCGGTGTAGTAAGGGAAGGGTCTGAGCGATTGCTCGCGTGAGATGGTTGCGCCGCCGAGAGCGCCGGGGAAGAGGCCGGCATTGGGATTGGGCACCTGCTGGGTGAGTGCTTGACCGAGCGCGAGGAATTGCGGATCGAGTTGGTTCAAATCATAGCTGCCGGCAGTGAGGCCGCGTCCGAGGTTGCCGGCATAAGATGCTTCAAAGAGCCAATTGTTCCAGAGCTGTTGCCCCAGGCTGAGGGTGAACTGCTGGATGCGTGGGATGTCGCCGTTGGATTCGTCGTAAGCAACGCCCTGGCCAAGGAATGCACCTGGGCTCAGTGAACGACCCAGTGGCTGAACGGGAGCCGAAGGGAAGCCTTGCCGCAGGAGAAAGGCGGGGCGATTGGGGTCGGCTGGTGGAAAGCTGGTGCCGGTATTGGCGAAGCCGTTGGAATTGCCGTAGTTCTCACGCCACATCTGCGAGGGGTACATCATGCCGTAGCCGCCGCGAAGGAGTGTCTTGGTGTTGCCGAAAACGTCGTAGGCGAAGCCGAGCCGGGGGCCAAAATTCTTATAGTCTTCGTTGCGCCAGTTACGAGGTTGCCCATTGACGCCGGCAAAGACGATGCAACCGGCCAGGCCGTTGGCGAGCCTGCAGGTGGGGTCGAAGTTGGTCGCACCGTTGTTGCGCTCGACCGCTTGCGATTGGTAGTCATAGCGCAAGCCGAAGTTGACGGTAATGCGACGCGAGATCTTCCAGTCGTCCTGGAAGTACCCGCTGATGGAGTGCGAGACTTGTGATTCGCCGACGTGGGTGGAAACGCTGGCGCTGCTCACAGCTCCGACGAGGTAGGAGGCGTAAGCGCTACCCGTGCCGGCGGGCGCCAGCGGGTTGCCGGTCAGACCCGCGGCAAAGCCATATGAGCCGGAAGGCACGCCGCGCTGCAGGTTATGGCCCTGGAGCAAGCGGAGGTCAAATCCGATCTTCAAGGAGTGGGCTCCACGGATTATGTTTACCTGGTCGAGGAACTGCCAGTTCAAGCTGCCGCGCAATCCGGCAGTGCCTGTGTTGAAACCGGTGAGACCGTTGCCGATAGCGGGGAAGGTGTCGGCGGGAACGATCGAGGGGAGGCCGAGTTTCTGAGGCCAGCCGCCACCGAAGCTTCGTACGACGAAGGGGAAGTAGCCGCGTGTTGCACCGATGCGGAATTCGTTGACGATTGTGGGGGAGACTACGTGTGTGTCGCTGAGGACAACGTTCCAATTCTTGAGGTCATCATCGCGCTTGGAGACCACTTCGTTGGGATAAATGGTTGCGCCGCCGGCCCCATTGTCCGTTTTGTGATTGAAGAAAGAGTAACGGCCAAACATCGAATTGGAGTTCGAGAATCTGTGGTCGCCCTTTAAAGTGTATTGACGCATCTGCTGGATTTCGCTGGCGTTGGTCTGGAAGTTGTTGGCATTGGTGAAACGATCGGTAGGCGTGCGATTGGGGAGCGGATAAAATTCGTTGATGGCCTTAGATACCGGATCGATCTGCGCGGCGGGAATGATGTTTCCGGGATAGATCTGACGGCTTACACCCGTGCCGGAGCCCAGGGTAGAGAAGGGGTCGTAGATTGGAATCTGAGTGCCGTTAGCGTTGAACAAATCGCTGAAGTTGCCAGTGCGCTGGCCAGCGGTAGGGAAGCTGCCGATGCGGACTTGCGAACGGCGATATCGATACTCTTCCCAGTTGCCGAAGAAGAAGGTACGGTCTTTGATGACAGGGCCACCGACGGAGGCACCGAACTGGTTGTAGCGGAATGGCGGCTTGGTGTTTGCGAAGGTATTGCGGGCGTCGAGCGCATCGTTGCGTAGAAATTCGTAAACGCTGCCGTGAAGCTTGTTAGTGCCCGAGCGTGTCACCATGTTGATCACGCCACCGGCGGTGAAGCCGTATTCGGCGGACATGCCGCCGGACTGAACCTTGAATTCTTCAACGGAGTCGACGCCGGGATTAATGGCGACTTCACCGATGTAGCTCTGAATGTTGTTGCCGCCGTCGAGGAGCTGGCCGTTCATGGCGTTTGGTCCGCCGTTGATGGAGATCGAGGAGAGCTGGATGCCGCGGTCGGCAAAGCCGGACGATGTTGGACCTGCGTTCGATTTGACGCTGGGCATCAGCAGGGCGAGAGCAAGGGCGTTGCG
>JBKJSR010000527.1:0-7727 GCA_046594355.1 Bryobacter sp. | reverse complement strand
GGCACTTACGTCCCCACCGACGAATTCAGTCCCGAGAAGATGATCCAGCACATCCGCAGTCGCGGTGGCACGCCCGCAGAGCAGGCCAAGCGCGTCGAACTCTGGCAAAAACTCAATCAAATCCAGCTCCAGCAATCCGGTCCCGACTCACAACTCGAAGGCCGCATCCAGTCGATGGAAGTCGCCTACCGCATGCAGTCGGAAGCTCTCGACGCCTTCGATGTCGACAAAGAATCTCTCGCCGTCCGCGAGCGCTACGGCGTCGTCGGCCAGCGCGACTCAAGCGAAATGAAGATCAAGTCTGCCACCCGCGATGGCGATTTCGCCCGCGGCTGTCTTGTCGCCCGTCGCCTCATCGAACGCGGCGTGAGAGCGGTCCAGGTCTACTTCGGCAACGACAAACCCTGGGACAGCCACCACGACATCCTCGTCCATCGTCGTCTCGCCCAACAGGCCGATCAGCCCATCGCCGCCCTTATCGCGGACCTCAAAGCGAGCGGCCTCCTCAAAGAAACCCTCATCATCATTGGCGGCGAATTTGGCCGCAGACCCTGGACGGAAGTAGCGGGCCGCATCAACGTCCAGAACGGACGCAACCACAACAACGAAGGCTTCACCACTCTCCTCGTGGGCGGTGGCGTGAAAGGGGGCATGGCTTACGGGGCCACCGACGACTTTGGCTATCAGGCTGTCGAAAAGAAAGTCCATGTCCACGATCTCCACGCCACCGTCCTCCATCTTATGGGCCTCGAACACACGCGCCTCACTTACCCCTACAGTGGCCGCAACTTCCGTCTCACCGATGTCGCTGGCAACGTAGTCCACGACATCATCGCCTGACAATTAAGCCTCTTTGGGCTTGGCCTCACCTGCTCAGCCTCGACGCGCCCTTGGTCGCCATTGCCTGGCAACTCCTCCTCTCGCGCACTCTCGTCCCCATCCCAAGAGCCAACACACTCACTCTCGGTGCAATCATCTGGTGCATCTACCTCATCGATCATCTCCTCGACACCCGTAAGCCTCCCGTGTCCAACGAACCACTTCGCCACCAATTCACGCGCAAGTTCCGAATCCCGCTTTCCATCCTCGCCGCCCTCATTCTTCTCTCCGTTTTCACAACCCTTAACCGCACCTTCGTCCTCCAGTCGCTCCCCGTCTTCGGACTCCTCATTTGCCACTTCATCGCCGTCCACCTCCTCCCTGAAACGTACACACGCCTGTGGCCCAAAGAGCTGGCCGTGGCTGCCATCTTCACGCTCGGCGTTTCCACCCCAATCTTTTTCGCAAAATCAGCCGCACCAATTACAACTACAGCGTTCATCCTCGCCTTCTTCCTCCTCTGTCTATGGAATTGCACATCAATCGATTCGTGGGAACGCTCCACCCCCACTACTCATTGGCTCTCCACTCTCCAAATCCCAGCGGCAATCGCTTGCCTCATCAGCGCAAACTTCACCAGCATCCGCTTGATGTTCGCTCTTGCCCTCGCCTTTCTCCTCTCAAGTCTCCTGTCGTTGAGTGCCCCAAAACTCTCCCCACTCGCCCTGCGGGTCGCCGCCGACGCATTACTCCTGACACCTTTCATCGCTCTATGAATTTCGACCGCATTGCTCCCATCTATCGCTTCCTCGAATACGCCAGCTTCGGGCCGCTACTCTGGGAGACCCGCATCCACTTCCTGCATAAACTAACCACCGGCAAACGCATTCTCACGATGGGCGGCGGCGACGGTCGCTTCCTCGCCCAACTCCTCAAGCTCAATCCCGATGCCTGCATCGACTACTACGATTCATCCGCGCGCATGCTCGATATCGCCCGCACTCGCTCCATCCAGAATGCTCATCGCGTCCAATTCCATCACGCTGACCTCACCCGGGCCAGTCTCCCCCTCAACACCTACGATGCGATCGCGGCTCACTTCTTCCTCGATTGCTTTAACACCCCGGAGCTCACAGCCTTCCTTGCGTCACTCACCCCCAGCGCAAAGCCAAATTGCCTCTGGATCATTTCCGAATTCAACATCCCCGATCCTCCTCTCCCACGCCTCATCGCGATTCGACTTACACGCTTTCTCTATCTCTGTTTCGCGTTTGCCACTGGCCTCAAGACAACAAAGCTCCCCAACTACCAGGCCGCCCTTGAAGCCGCAGGGCTCAAACTGCAAGAACAGCAACCCCACCTCGCCGGCCTGCTCCTTTCCCAATGCTGGCGCAGCCCATCAGCAACCGGCAAATATGATACGAATGAGTGACCATGTTCGTAATCAGGGTCATTCTATTTAGCCTTTGCTTTGTCTCAGTCACACTCGCCCAGACCGCAGGCCTACAGGGCAACGTCTTCGATTCCTCCGGTGCCGTCATGGCTTCCGCCGCCATCACTGTCACCAATAAAGAAACGGGCGTCGTGATCAAGTCCGCCACCAACGCCAAGGGCTTCTATCTCGTCCCTCTTCTCAATGCCGGCCTCTACCAGGTCGAGTGCCTTGCCCCTGGCTTCGCTACCCAATCCGTCCAACAGCTTCGCCTCGAAATCAGCCAGACCGCTCGCCTCGACTTCACCCTCAAACCCGGCACCATCGCTGAAACCGTCAGCGTCTCCGCCTCCGCTGTCCTCCTCAATACAGAGACCACCGAGGTCGGTCAGGTCATCGATTCCAAACGCATCCTCGAGATGCCCCTCAACGGCCGCAACTACCTCCAGCTCGCCCAGTTCACGGCCGGTGTTCTTCCCGGGGGCGGTCTGAATAGCGGCAGCCGTGCACGCGACGAAGGTGCCTTCGCCGCCGTCGGTATGCAGATCGCCCAGAACAACGTTCTCCTGGATGGCAGTGATAACAGCTCCCGTACCTCCGGCGGTCCCCTCGGTTTTGAAGCCCAGGCCGTTAAACCTCCGGTCGACGCGGTAAGTGAGTTCAAAGTTGTTACTAACAACATGAGCGCCGAATACGGCTACCGCGCCGGTGCCAAGATCATTGTCAACACTAAATCCGGTACCAACGATTTCCACGGTTCCGCCTACGAATTCCTCCGCAACCAGAAACTCGACGCCGCCAACTTCTTCGCCAACCGCAGTGGTGCCGCCAGGCCCGTCTACCAGCAGAACCAGTACGGCGCCACCCTCGGCGGCCGCATCGTCAGGAACCGCACCTTTTTCTTCGCCTCTTACCAGGGCACCCGCATCCGCCGTGGTCAAAGCTTCATCGGTACTGTTCCCAGCCGCGACATTGTCGATCGTCTCGACTTCAACGCCCAGCCCGCCATCCGCCGTAACATCTACGACCCACTTACTCTATCGGGCTCCGGTGCCGCCGCCACCCGCCTGCAATTCCCCGGCAACCGTATCCCCGAATCGCGCCTCGACCCTGTAACTCGCCAGATCATCAAACTTTATCCCGCCTCCAACATCGCCGGTCTCGACAACACCGCTAACAATTACTTTTACTCCCCCAAAGACTCCGACAACGCCAATCAATATGATTTCCGTGGCGACCACAACATCTCCGCCAGGCACCGCTTCTTCGCTCGCTACTCTCTCCGCGACCAGTTGCGCAACGAGAATGGCTCTCTCCCCTATCCAGCGATGGGCGGCAGCGGCCAAACGGCCGACCTCAAAGGCCACAACCTTGCCGCCAATCTTTCCAGCACCTTCACCTCCACTCTCTTCAACGAACTCCGCTTCGGCTACACCAAGTTCGACACCCGCTTCGATATCCCCTTCACCGAAAATCTCAATCCCAAATTCGGCATCAAAAATTCTCCCGGCGAAGTCCTCAACGATGGACCCAACAACGGCTTCACCCGCTTTTCCCCCGCGGGCTTCGCCGAGGCCGGCCCCCGCAGCTTCTGGCCCAATTTCAACAACCTCGATAACCGCATGATCTCAAACGCCCTCTCCTGGCAAAAGGGCAAACACATCCTCAAATTCGGTGGCGAATACCGCCGCCTCAACATCTTCCGCAACGCTGCCCGCTTCCGTCGCGGCCAGTTTGCCTTCAGCGGCCAATTCACCTCCCAGCAGCCCAACAACGGTGCCAGTCGCGGCAACTCCGGCAACGGCCTCGCCGACATGCTTCTCGGCTGGGTTTCCGGCGGCAGCTACGGCAACAACCAGGGCGAAAACATCCTCTCTCCTTACTACGGTGCTTTCGTTCAGGACGACTGGAAGTTCAGTCAGAAACTCACCATCAACTTCGGCCTCCGTTGGGAAACGTTTTCCAAGGGCACCTTCCCCGATGCCGCCAAACAATCGGTCGGCCGCTACTTACTAAGTGACGAAAAGATCGTCTTCCCCGCATCCAACTCCGACTGTGGCTGCAAAAACGATCTCAATAACTTCGCTCCGCGCATGGGCATCGCCTACCAGCTCAATTCCAAAACTGTAATTCGTTCCGGTGCCGGCATTTTCTACGGCGAACCCAACAGCCTCTCCACCGAAGGCGCAAACTTCCGCTCCGGCCCTCCTCGCTCGCAGGACATCTCGATCCTGACCAACTTCGAAACAACTCCCGTCTTCGTCCAGCAGGGCTTCCCCGCCTTCAGCAATACCCAACTCCAGCGCGGTGCCGACGTCTTTGTTTTCCCCGACTTCCGCGGTTCTCTCTATGCCGGCCAGTGGTTCCTCGACATCCAGCGCACTCTACCTCTCGACACCCTGCTCACCATCGGTTATCAGGGCACCAAGGGCACTAACCTCCACGCCATTCGCAATATCAATCAACCGCTCACCCCGTCGGCCACCGTCGCCTCGAACCAGCGCCTCATTCGTCCCCAGTTCGCCGCCGTCAACTATCACGAAAACTCGCTCAACTCCGTCTATCACGCCCTTACCGCCAAGGCTGAAAAGCGCTTCTCCAAAGGATTCACTTTTCTCACCAGCTTCACTTGGTCCCGCAACATGGACTACGGCAACGAAGACCTCCTCGACGGCACCCCCGGCATCGTCACTCCCTATGATCTGCGCCGCGAGCGCGGCCTCTCCACGCTCAATCGCAAGTACGGCTTCGCCCTCTCGCTCGTTTATGAAACCCCGACTAGCCAAATGACCGGCCCCGCCAAATGGATCCTCGGCGGCTGGCAAATCGGCGGCATAGCCTCGGCCCATACCGGTGCCCCTATAAGCCACTCCATCAACATCAACAACCAGAATCTCGGCGGTGCAGTGCGCGGTGACTGGATCCGCAACCCCAACCTCCCCGAATCCGGCCGCACCATCGATCGCTGGTTTGATCCCGCATTTGTCGTCCCCAGCGCTCCTGGTATCGTCTCCAACGCGGGCCGCAATCTGATCGTCGGCCCCGGTCGTCAAAACGTGGATCTCATGCTCTCCCGAACCTTTATAATGCCCTTCGAAGGCCACGCCCTCCAGTTCCGCTTTGAGACATTTAACGCTCTCAACCATGCCAACTTCGGCAACCCCAACACCGCCGTCGGCACTCCTAACGTCGGCCGCATCACCACTGCCGAAGACCCCCGCCGCATTCAATTCGGCCTCAAGTACAACTTCTAACCGTTCAAACCCAATGCTGCTGGCTGGAAATCAGGTGGGTCAGGCTAAGGCACGGTCGGTCACCCCGATGATCTCGGCAGCCTCCCACCACGTTATTTTCTTTGCCATTGCTTTTAACGGCACGTCTTGTAGTTTCATCATCCGCTCGATTTCCGCGGCAGGTTGCTCTCGTTGGGCTTTCACCCTTCCAGCCTCCCGCCACTTTTTTCAAAGCGGACAGATCATGTCTGAATTGGACCGGACAGTTCACATACTAGCGACATCAAAGGCACTGAGGATTTGGGTGCGCAGTGCCAATGCGTTATGATGGAACTTGGAAGGGCGGGAGTAACTCAGTGGTAGAGTCTCAGCCTTCCAAGCTGTTGGTCGCCGGTTCGATCCCGGTCTCCCGCTCCAACGCCCTTCCCACTCCCTCCATTTTCATCTCGCGGCCGCAATATCCTTTGCGTCCTGGCCCGGCTGATCTGAAAGTAACCCGATCCACCGCCGCTCCGTGTTCCTCCGAATTCCGGCTTGGCCTCAAGCTGAGCCATCTCAATTGCGTTCGACAGCGCAACTGCAAGCCCGGCTGCAAGTCTATTTCTTGAAGAGATTTTTGGGGATCATGGCGTGGACCCCCTTCGTACCGTCGACAAGTTGAGTGATGTGCAGGTCGACAGCGCAGGATATAAGCATGTAGGCGTCGTCGCGGGAGAGGCCTTTCGCGGTGACGAGGAAATCGAGAGCCTCTTGTGTCGCCAGCTTGATAGCAACGTTCACATCCGGGTCGAGGCCCATTGCGATGAAGTGGCTCGGGGTCTCCCCGCGCGGCCAGGCCGTTGTCTTGCCCTTGTGCAGGATAAAACGGAATGTCCCGGTCAGAGAAGTCTCAAGGCCCGTCTGGTCGACTTCACCGTCGCCTTGGCTTGCGTGGCCGTCGCCAACCTGGAACAACGCACCTTCGACATGCACGGGAATAAAGAGCTTGGTGCCGGCAACCAGGCGCTTGTTGTCGAGATTGCCCGCATAGATGCCAGGTGGTGAAGATGAGACGCGGCCCATGGCGGGTGGCGGCGCAACGCCCATACTCCCAAAGAACGGCGCAAGCGGAATCTCCACGCCAGGGGCAAACAAGGCCAGCTTGCGCTTCTGGTCCAGCGGAATGATGCGGCGGCCGCCATTGGGGAATTCAGCGGCAAGAACCCCATTGCGACCCATGCCATTGTAGGCGTAAGGATAGGCGAGATCGACCTTGAGGATCTGTAGCTCAAGCGTGTCGCCGGGCAAGGCACCTTCAATGTAGATCGGACCGGTGAGGATGTGCCCGCGGATAGGAGCGGCCTTGGCGATCGCATCGCGCGCGGGTTCGAGTTTGTCGGCGGGCAATCCAGCGCCGATCCACTGCTCTGGGCTGCCGACGCCCAGGGTCTCAATGAGCACCGTGTCATTGGGTTGAATGCGGAGCACGGGTTTGGTGGTGGCGTCGTAGTGGCCAATGACCACTGTCTCTGGTGTAGCTTTGAGCACATGGTGCTTTTGGGCGGCGCAGGCGAGCCCGGTAAGTATCAGCAGGGCAAGTGGGCGATGCATTCAACTAGGTTAGCCGTTTAGCTCGCTGCCGATCTCGATCCAATCGCGACAGCCTCTGCGGGACAACGGCTCTCAATGCAGCAACCACTCCTCATCGCCGCTTCGCCTTGTCGATCTCGCGCCGTGCATCCGGCGTGACGTTCAAGTTGTCTGTCGGCTGCCGAAGATACAGCACAAACCCGATGAGCAATAGGGTCGCGGCGATCAGCCACATCAGTTTTCTTGTCATGGAGCGAATCTTTCTCTTTCCGCTGACGAATCCCAGTCTCTCCAAACGCACTCGGGTGACCACGCTGCTGGACAATCCGCGGCATTCTGTCCTCAAGCCACCAATGCAATGCCCACCACTCCCGCCTCGCTCGAAGGAGAGGGCAGTTACTCTATGTTCGCTCATTGCAACCCCCTTGCCAATGCCCCTGTCTCCCGCTATGGGACATGCGCGGTACGACTTCGGCACTGGGACACTTAAGCAACCCCCTCCTCCAAGGGGATCTCAACTTCGGCAATACTGCCAACCCCAACCGCGTTCCCGACTGCCACAATTTCGCTCAAATGCTTCCGTACAAGGCTACTGCAAGTTGGGCCAGAACAACGATCGCGATCTTGCGTTACACGCGACGTGCGCAGGGCACCGTTGAAACCTATATACTTTC
>JBKJSR010000478.1:0-5671 GCA_046594355.1 Bryobacter sp. | reverse complement strand
ATTGTCATTCATGAAAATCGCGGGTTGGTGGAACATATCCGCGATGTCACGCGCCGCGTTGCGGCGTCCGCGCTGAGCTACTTTGGTTGCGACCATGGCGGAACCATTCCGTTCATCCGCGAATAGCCGATGAACTGGCCGAGATGCTCCGCCATGTGCGTATCGATCAAAACATAGATGCCTCGAATCGTTGACGGTTTATCGAAGACTTTCATTTCGCGATCGAGCACGGCGGTGGGCAGAGTAGGCAACTGTTTGCGCACCGCTTCGATGCTCTCGGCCATCATCCCGATGGCCTTATCTTTGCTCACCTGCTCCAGCTCTTTTTTTTGCTGATCGAGCACGCGCTGGTTGAATAAATCAGCAGGTGGGTTATCTTTGGCCAGCCACAGCAGCAAGTTGTTGCCATAAGCAATGTGAAGGAAAAGTTCCCGAAACGAGCGGACGCCAGGGGCAGGCCGCCAATCGAGTTTTTCTTCCGGCAATGCCTTGGCCAAGCTAAGGATCTTTGCGGCCGCGTCTTCGAAGGGGTTGATCAAATCTTGCGCAGCGATGCCGGGCTGAACGTCTTCCACCGCAAGCAACTCCACATCGAAAATCAATTCGGCATTAGGCGGGATCGCGCCGCGCCCCGGTTCTCCATAGGCCATTTGATAGGGGATGAAGAGCCGCCGCTTGCCCCCGACTTTCATACCCTCGAAGCCGGCCTCCCAGCCTGCAATCACGCGCCTCCGACCCTGGATAAATTTCAGCGGCTCATTGCGGTCACGAGACGAATCGAATTTCTTACCGTCAGTGAGCCAACCCGTGTAATGCACCGTGTATTCTTGTCCAGGCTTGGCGGTGCCGCCCGCACCCACTTCGATTTCCGTGTAGCGCATGCGGATGAAATCAGTGGGCGTAGCGGCGATTTCAGGAATTTGCGCCAGCGTCAGTAAGAGCGTGAGGAGTTGCATCACTTTTCAGCGTAACTCCGCTGAGCTTGCGAGCGCGGGCTTCCTGCATCAGAAACTTGAGCAACGTGGCAGCAGCACCGTAGCCAAGCCCTTCCGGACGAATATTTGAAACACAGTTTCTTTCGGCATCGTTGCGTCCCTTACGCGGAGCATAAGTAAGATACGCGCCAAGGCTGTCCGGCGAAGATAGTCCCGGGCGCTCACCAATTAAGACGATCACAAGTCTGGCCCCGAGTTGCTCTCCAATTTGATCGCCGATCGCCACGCGCGCCTGCGTGGCAACGACAAGCGGCGCGAGCTGCCACCCCTGAAGCTTAGGCAGTAAGTTCTCGAGTAACAACCTGGCGTGCCTATGGATGGCGAGCGCGGATAGCCCATCGGCAATCACGATTGCGGCGTCATAGTCCCCTCGTTCGAGCGTCGCGTCGAGTTGCCGGCCGAGATCGGGGCGCAATAGAAAAGTCTTGCGATCCTTCGCCGCTGAACGCACGAGTATGTGATCGAATCCAAGCGAAGCCGCATCCAATTCCGCATGCACCGCATCACGGGCCCGCGCATGATCGAGGTCGAACTGCAGCAGTTCTTTTGTAGCGAGTGAAGCTCCGTGTCTTTCTAGCGCAACTCTGGCCGTTGTGAAAGCTTTCAGGTCAATAGCCATGATTGCTCCAAAACATCGGGTCGCGACTGGAGCCATTGCTCGAACTCCGGTGCCGGTTTTAGTCCCAACAGCGATCTCAGATACAACGCATCGTGAAAGCTTGTGCTCTGGTAATGGAGCATGATGTCATCCGCGCCCGGGACGCCCATGATGAAATTGCATCCTGCCGCACCGAGCAAGGTCAACAAGCTGTCCATGTCATCCTGATCGGCTTCGGCATGATTGGTGTAACAGACATCGCAACCCATCGGCAGGCCCATGAGCTTTCCGCAGAAGTGATCCTCGAGGCCCGCACGCAGGATCTGTTTGCCGTCGTACAGATATTCCGGACCGATGAAGCCAACAACGGTATTCACAAGCAGGGGACGATATCTTCGAGCCACCGCATAGGCTCGTGCTTCGCAGGTCTGCTGGTCGATGCCGTGATGGGCATTGGCTGAGAGGGCGCTGCCCTGGCCCGTCTCGAAGTACATGACGTTCTCGCCCCGCTTCAATTCGCGGGTTGCCTGATGCGCCTCATCGAGCAGAGCAAGGTTGATCCCGTAGCTGGTGTTTGCCGCCTCGGTGCCGGCAATCGACTGGAACATCAAATCGAGCGGCGCGCCTTGTCGTAGTGCTTCCAATTGCGTTGTCACATGCGCGAGGACGCAAGTTTGCGTGGGGATCGCGAGCTTTTCGCGCAACTGATCGAGCATGCGAAGGATGGCGGTCACCGTTGCCACACTGTCCGTAGCTGGATTCACGCCAATGCAGGCGTCTCCACTCGATAGCGACAGTCCATCGAGAGTGCTTGCCGCGATACCACGCAGATCGTCACTGGGATGGTTTGGTTGCAGTCGCGTTGCCAGCCGACCCGGCAATCCAATCGTGGTTCGAAAGCGAGTGACGACGTTGCAACGGGAAGCGATCAGAATCAAGTCTTGAACCCGCATCAACTTCGAAACTGCCGCTGCCATCTCGGGTGTGATCCCCGGCGCGGCGGCGCTCAACAGTTGTGGGCTGGCAGCGAGCAGCCAATCCCGAAAGTCTCCAACGCAAAGCGAAGCAATGGCTTCGAAGGCAACGGCATCATGCGAGTCGCAGATCAGCCTGGTTACTTCGTCGTCTTCATAAGGTATGATCGGCTCGTCGAGAAAGCGGCGCAGCGGTACGTCCGCAAGCATCATGCGGGCTCGTATGCGTTCTTCTTGAGAACTCGCGGCAATCCCCGCCAGAAGATCTCCCGACCGGGCCGGACTTGACTTCGCCAGTAAATTCCTGAGTGTCACAACGCCTCGTGTTGCGCCTGGGCGAACTCTTCTTCCGGAGACAGGATCAACCGATGACGGGCATGAAATGCAAACCAGACGATTCCCAGCAGGAACCATACAGCCGCACCGTATACACCCTTCACATATTCGGAATTGAGGAACAGCGTCAGCAGCGTCACTAGCGCAATCATGCCGCCGACGACAGCGCCGGTCAAGCCCAAGGGACTCTTGTAAGGTCTGTTGAGGGAAGGGAATTTGCGCCGCAAAAGGACGTAGGAAGACATCTGAAACAGATAGGCCAATACAGCTCCAAACACAGCCATGTTCAACAGGATCGCTCCCACCGGGCTATCGTGCGGAGCAAAGTGGATTCCCAGCGCGGCGGAGAATCCCATGACAGCGCCGGCGATCAGAGCACGGTGAGGCGTGCGGCGGGTGCCGTGTGTTTGTGAAAGCCAGACGGGAAAATAACCGGCGCGCGACAGCGAATAGATTTGTCTTCCGTAGGCAAATATGATGGTGTGAAAGCTCGCGATCAAGCCGATGCACGCGATCACCGCGAGCAGCCTGGTACTTGCCGAATTGCCGTACGCTGCAACAAAGCCCAGAAATAGCGGCTCGTTCGAAACCGAAACTGCTTTTGCTCCGGGCGCACTTCCAGCCCCAAGGATCAGCGTTGTGAAGGCACACACCACGAGAGTCGCCAAGCCCCAGGTTAGTCCTCTCGGAATATCCTTTACCGGGTCGTGGCTCTCTTCGGCAGCTAGTGGAAGTTGTTCGATGGCCAGATAGAACCAGAGCGCAAACGGGAGGCAAGCCCACATCCCGTTGAGTCCGTGCGGGAAGTAAGGCGTTGCATACCGTGCAGGATCAAACTGTGGAGCAACCGATACCCAGTAAGCCGCGAGAGCCACCAGTGCCGCAATCGTGATGGCCACCGAGAAGCGGAAGCTGAGTTCTACGCCCCAGATGTTCAGCGATACAAATATTACGTAGCAGGCCAGCCACCACACAGGCTCGTATTCTTTTGGTGTTCCGAAGATCGCACCCAGATAACCGCCAATTCCGACGACGATCACGGCCGGTGTCAGAATGTATTCCATGTTCTCCGCGAGGCCCGTGATGTAGCCGCCCCAGGGACCCATTGCCGTACGCGCAAAAGAGTAGGCACCGCCCGTGTGAGGCAAGGCTGCGGCCATCTCCGCGACGGAGAGGCACAAGCCTGCGTACATGACTGTCACTAACGACAACGCCAATAGCATGCCGCCGAATCCACCGGAGGCAAGGCCGAAGTTCCACCCAAAGAAGTCTCCAGAGATCACAGCGCCCACGCCGAGTGCCCAAAGCTGCCAAACGCCAGCGTGCCTTTTGAGTTTTCTTTGTGCGACAAATTCTTCGCTCGGGGAGGTGTAGCTCGTTTTGACCATGCGGGATGCTTGGTCAATTGTAGCGGCTCAAGCCAGGCAGGTATAAAATGCAATGGTGTCGAAATTTGCTTTAGCCGTTGCATTGCTTTTGATTTCCCTCCGATCACTGTCTGCACAGTCCAGCGGCGGCGGCTCGATTCAGGGGACGGTGAAAGACCCGACCGACGCCGCGATCGTTGGTGCCAAGATCCGGATCGTCCACCTGCCGACCAACCGCACGATCAACAGTGTTTCCAATGCCGAGGGCTTCTTCGCCACTCCGCCCGTGAGCATTGGCCCATACAAGATCCGCGTCGAGCTTACAGGCATGAAAGCATTTGAAGAAGAATTCACGGTTGAGACTGGACGGACAGCCGTCATCAACCCGGTCCTCACCCCAGGGCAGGTGACAGAAACTGTCGTCGTAACAGGCAGCATTCCACTGGTCACCACAACCGACGCAACCGATGCTTCTACGCTCGATTCGCAGCGCATCAAGGAAATTCCCATCAACGGGCGCAATCTGAATACGTTGCTCGAGAATGTCACGCCGGGCGTGGAATCGATCAACGACGTGAACGGTGGCATTCGCGTCAGCGGTCTGATGAGTTACTCAACTGATTACGTGCAAGACGGGGCTTCGGCCAATAACCGCGAATTTGGCGGTTCCGCCAACCTTCAGGGGCTGGAGTCGATTGGCGAAGTACGTGTTGAAACCAGCACATCTTCGGCCAAATACACGCGTCCCACTTCCGTCATCGTTTCCACCAAAAGCGGCACTAACAAGTTATCGCTAGCCATCTACGAAACGCACCGCAACAATGCCTTCGGTGTAGCCCGCGCGCGGCAGGATGTTTTTCTCGATGGTTCCCCATACAAGACTCCCAAGCTCATCCGCAACGAGTTTGGCGGATCCATTGGCGGCCCCGTGATTCTGCCCAGTTTGGGGCTGAATGGCAAGAAACTATACAACGGACGCAACCGCACATTCTTCTTTTTCTCGCGTGAGGGGACGGAACTGGTTCAAGGCATTACCCGAGAATTTCGTGTCCCCACCGCCGCGATGCGCGAGGGTGATTTTTCGCAACTTTTCGATGCCGCCGGGCGCCGTCTCGATCTTTACGATCCCCTCACAACGAGACAGGAAGAACAAGAGAATGGCCGTCTGGTCTCCGTGCGCGACCGCTTCAACAATAATCAGATTCCAATGAACCGCATGAGCGCGTTCACCAAACGCATCCTCGCCATCACGCCACTGCCTACAGACATCATCAATCCCAATGTGGGTAACAATCTTAAGGTGGCCGTTCCTACGAATGGCCACCTTAAGATTGTTACCCACATTGGGATTGATGATGTCTGTAGGCAGTGGCGTGATGGCGAGGATGCGTTTGGTGAACG
>JBKJSR010000164.1:0-2735 GCA_046594355.1 Bryobacter sp. | reverse complement strand
GGTGTTCATTCCGATTCTCTTTATGGGTGGCGTGCTGGGGCGATTGTTCCGCGAATTCGCAGTGACCATTACTACGGCGGTATTGATCTCGGGCTTTGTGTCGGTCTCGCTGACACCGATGCTGGCAAGCCGTATTTTAAGGGCCCACGCGACGGTCAAGCCGAATCTTTTTGCGCGAATCATCGAAGCGCCACTGGTGTTTGCGACGCGCATGTACGGGGTTAGTCTTGGGTGGGTGGTGCGTCATCACTTTGTGATGGTGATCGTGTTTGTGGCGATGTTCGCCTCGACCATCTGGCTATTTGGGCGGGTCCCCAAAGGCTTTATTCCCGATGTCGATACCGACCAGATTTATGTGAATACAGAGATGGCGCAAGGCACCAGCTATCTGGCGATGCGCGGCTATCAGGAGCGCATCAACCAGATTCTGGCGACGGATCCGGATATCGACAGCTTCTTGTCGAGTGTTGGGGGCGGCATGATGGGCGGTGGCGGCGGTGGTGGAAACACGGGCCGTCTTTATGTGCAGCTCAGGCCGCTGAAGCAGCGGAAGGCGTCTGCGGCGGAGATTGCCAATCGCCTGCGCCCGAAGCTGGCGGCGGTTGTCGGTGTGCGCGCAGTGCCGACACTACCGCCGGCAATTCGCATTGGCGGGCGGGGTTCAAATTCCAGCTATCAGGTAACGTTGCAGTCTCCCGACACCGTGCAGCTCTACCGGGAGGGCCAGAAATTCGAGCTTGAGGTGGCGAAGCTGCCCAGTGTGCTCGATATCAATAGCGACATTCAGATGCGCAGCCCGCGCGTGCGCATCGAAATCGATCGCGATAAGGCGGCCACTTACAACCTCGATGTACAGATGATTGAGCAGGCGATTTACAATGGTTACGGCACGAGTTTTGCGAGCACGATTTACGCACCAGACAACCAGTATCGCGTGATGCTCGAAGTAACTCCGCGCTACCAGGCCTTTGCCGACATGCTCTCGAAGCTCTACCTCAAGTCGGGTGATGGCAGGCTGATTCCGATCGACGCGGTAACGCACCGGGTCGAGGATGCCGGACCGCAATCGATTAACCATGCGGGGCAGTTGCCGAGCGTCACGGTGTCTTTCAATCTCAAGCCGGGCATTGCGCTGGGCGAAGCGGTAGAAGAAATCACCGAACTGGCGAAAGAGAAATTACCCTCGAACATCAACATCAATTTTGCGGGCACGGCCAAGGTGTTTCAGGATTCACTCGCTAACATGACGACGCTTTTGATCATTGCGATTCTGGTGGTTTACATCACGCTTGGGGTTTTGTATGAGAGTTTCATCCATCCGCTCACGATTCTCTCCGGCCTGCCATCGGCGGCATTTGGCGCATTGTTTACGCTGATGATCATGGGGGTGGAACTGAACATCTACGCCTTTGTGGGACTTATCCTTTTGATTGGGCTAGTGAAAAAGAATGCGATCATGCAAATCGACTTCGCGCTGCAAGCCCAGCGCACGCAGGGCATGAATGCATCGGAAGCGATTTTTGAAGGCTGCGTGACGCGGTTTCGTCCGATCATGATGACGACGGCGGCGGCGTTGCTGGGTGCAGTACCGATCGCAATCGGCTTTGGCGCGGGTGGCGAAGCGCGCAAGCCCTTAGGCCTTGTAGTGGTCGGCGGCCTGCTCTTCTCGCAGGCGATTACGCTTTACCTGACGCCGGTTGTATACGTATATCTCGACAAATTGCAGGCGCTCTGGAAGACGCGGCCCATGCCGGCCGATCCCATTGCCCAGCCCTCCCTTGGTGAAGCCCGCACATGAACGTTTCCAAAGTCTTTATTGAGCGTCCGATCGCGACGACGCTATTGATGGTTGCTATCGCCCTGTTTGGAATCATTGCTTACCGGAGCTTGCCGGTCAGCGATCTGCCCAACGTCGATTTGCCAACGCTATTGATTACGGCACAGTTGCCTGGGGCCAGCCCCGAGACGATGGCATCGGCAGTTGCTACACCGCTCGAAGCCCAGTTTTCGACGATTGCCGGCCTAACTTCGATGACGAGCATCAACACGCTTGGCTCTACCCAGGTAACGCTTGAGTTCGACCTGGACCGCAGCCTCGACGGAGCGGCGGTAGACGTACAGGCGGCCATTACGCAATCCTCCCGGCTGCTGCCACCGGGCATGCCCACGCCGCCCACATTCACGAAGGTGAATCCGGCGGACCAGCCAATTCTCTACCTTGCGCTTTCGTCTACATCGATGCCGCTTTATGCGTTGAATGAATTTGCCGAAACGCGGGTGGCACAGCGCATTTCGCAGGTGTCGGGAGTGGCGCAGGTATCCATTCTCGGGGCGCAGCGCTATGCGGTACACGCGCAGATGGACCCTTATGCGATGGCTGCGCGGGGAGTGGGCATCAATGAAGTGGAAACTGCGTTGCGGACCTGGAACGTGAATCTTCCTACCGGGACGATCAACGGACCGCAGCGGGCATTTACGTTGCAGGCGAGCGGACAGTTGATGAATGCCGAGGCCTTCAAATCAGTGATCGTAAGCTATCGCAGCGGCTCGCCAGTACGCCTTGAGGAACTCGGCCGGGTGATCGACGGAGTGGAAGACGATCGCACTGCTTCGTGGTTTTGCGACGAATCCGGATGCCGGCGTTCGATTGTACTTGGCATTCAGCGGCAGCCCGGCACGAACACGATTGCGGTTACGGACGGCATCAAGAAACTGATGCCGCTATTCAAGACGGA
>JBKJSR010000095.1:0-29908 GCA_046594355.1 Bryobacter sp. | reverse complement strand
GCCGTCTTGATCGGACCCGCAGAAATACCATTGACCCGAATGTTCCTTGCCCCGAGGTCGCTTGCCAGATAACGCACGCAAGCCTCAAGCGCCGCTTTGGCCACGCCCATGACGTTGTAGTTCGGAATCACTCTAACGCTGCCAAGATAGGTGAGCGTCAGAATCGAGCCGCCCTCGGTCATCAGCGGAGACAACGCCCGCGCAACACTCACGAGTGAGTAGCTGCTCACTTCCTGCGCCAGCAAATACCCGTCCCGCGAGGTCTCAAGAAAAGGACGGCTCAGGTCTTCCCGGTTCGCAAAGGCGATCGAGTGAACCACAACGTCGAGCCGTTCCCCGGCCATTTCCGCTACCAGCGCCTCAAGCTCTTCCGGCTTGGTCACATCGCAATTGAGAATTCGCGCCGCGCCCAATTCCTTGCCCAAGTCTTCGACGGCCGCCTTCAGGCGTTCCCCCTGATAGGTCAAAATCACACGTGCGCCTTCACGGCGGTAGGCTTCTGCGATCGCATAAGCAATGCTCCACTTATTGGCGACACCGAGGATGATTGCCGTTTTCCCGGCAAGAAGTTGAGACATAAATTCTATTGTGTCATCTAAACTGGGTGAAGGAACCACTCGAAAATTATGTCATTCTCACTTCCCGCACTCCCTTATGCGCATGACGCGCTTGAGCCGCATATCGACACGGCCACGATGGAAATCCATCACGGCAAACACCACAACGCGTATGTCACCAACCTGAACAAGGCGCTCGAGTCGGCCTCGGAACTCGCCGGCAAGTCCTTGGAAGAGTTGCTCGCGGGCAATCTCGCTATTGTGCCCGACGCCATCAAAGCAGCCGTCCGCAACAACGGAGGAGGCCATTACAACCACTCGCTGTTCTGGACCATTCTCGGCCCCGGCGCAGGCGGCACCCCGGTCGGCAAGCTTGCCGAAGCGATTGATGCCACCTTCGGCAGCTTTGACGCTTTCAAGGAAAAGTTCGCCGCCGCTGCTACAACGCGCTTTGGTTCCGGCTGGGCCTGGCTCTCCCGGGGTGCCGACGGCAAGCTCGAAATCAGCTCAACGCCGAATCAGGACAACCCCTTCATGGAAGGCAAGCACCCGATCATCGGCCTCGATGTCTGGGAGCATGCCTACTATCTCAAGTATCAGAACCGTCGGCCCGATTACATCGGCTCTTGGTGGAATCTTGTGAACTGGGTCGAAGCCGATACGCGCTTCAGCGCTTAAGCCAAGCGATTCGGCAGCATTGAGTAAAAGGCCCGCGTCCAGCGGGCCTTTTGCGTTACGATTCCATTCAATGGCAGAAGTGCTCACGCTCGAAGGCGTATCCAAAGTGTTCCCCACCCACAAGGCTGTCGATCAGGTCAGCCTGCGGCTCGAGCAAGGTGAATTCCACGCGCTCGTTGGCCCCTCCGGATGCGGCAAGACAACAACACTGCGCATGGTCGCGGGTTTTGAACAACCCACTACAGGCAGGATTCTGCTCGAAGGCAAGAACGTTGCCGGCCTGCCCCCTTACGAGCGCAACGTTTCTACCGTCTTTCAAAACTACGCACTTTTCCCCCATCTTTCGGTGCGGGAAAATATCGAATTTGGGCTGAAGCGCAAGACCTTCAATGGCGACCTTGCCGCAAAAGTGTGCGAGGTCCTCGATTTAGTGCAGCTTACAGGCAAGGAATCCCGCTACCCCGCGCAACTCTCCGGTGGCGAAAAGCAGCGCACAGCACTCGCCCGTTCGCTCGCGCTCGCACCATCTGTGCTCCTGCTGGACGAGCCTCTTAGCGCGCTCGACCCCAATCTCCGCAAGCAGGTGCGCATGGAACTGCGGTCACTGCAACGCCGCGTCGGCATCACCTTCCTGATGGTCACCCACGATCAGGAAGAGGCACTCACCCTCGCGGATCGCATCACCGTAATGAATCGGGGAAAGATCGAACAGACCGGTACCCCTCACCAGATCTACCTCAATCCCGCAACGCCCTTCGTCGCTCAGTTTCTCGGCGCAATGAACTGGTTTGAAGGGATCGGCCTGCGTCCCGAAGCAACAAGACTCTCGCCCGAGCCGCCACTCTCGGGCCAGATCAGCTTTGCGGTCACAGTGCGAAGGTCTACCTTTCTTGGCAACTGCGTGCATGTCGAAGCCGAGATGCCGGGTGGAGAATTGATCGTCGCCGAAGTGTCCCGGTTTGCAAGCCCATACCAAAACGGCGACCGCGTCCACGTTTCCTGGGACCAATCCGACGAGCTGCGATTCGAATGAAGTTGCGCCGTATATTTCTGCTCCCGGCCGCTCTGGTTACCGCACTGCTCTTTCTCGCGCCCATGGTCATCGTGCTCGCCTACAGCCTGATGACGCGTGGCCCTTATGGCGGCCAGGGGCTTCCCTGGACTCTCGAAAACTACCAGCGATTCCTCGACCCCCTTTATGGCGAAATCCTTCTGCGCTCTTTCTGGATTGCTACCGAGACAACGGTGCTTTGCCTCGTACTCGGCTTCCCGCTCGCCTGGTTCATTGCCCGCAGTGGCGATCGCCGAGGACTCTATCTCCAACTCGTCATGCTGCCCTTCTGGACCAGCTTCCTCGTTCGCACCTACGCCTGGGTCTTCCTCTTGCGGGATACCGGATTCTTCAACACCATCCTCCAAACTCTTGGCATCATTACGGAGCCTTTGCCACTGCTGTACACCCACGGCGCAGTCTTGGTGGGCTTGGTCTATTGCAGCCTGCCGCTCGCAGTGCTGCCGATTTATTCCACCTTGGAACGCCTCGACTATTCGTTGGTGGAAGCGGCGGCCGATCTCGGGGCTCGCCCGTTCGAAACGTTCCTCAAGGTCGTCGTCCCTCTTTCGGCACCGGGCCTGCGCGCTGCCGCATTCCTGGTCTTCGTGCCGTCACTCGGCACTTACCTCACCAGCGACCTGCTCGGAGGCGGCAGTTCCATCCTGATTGGGAATCTGGTCCAGAATCAATTCACCACAGCCCGCGACTGGCCCTTTGGTGCCGCCGCTTCACTGATCCTGATGGCGATCGTGCTCGCGGGCATGTGGATCGCAACGCGCAAAAGTGAGGACGTCCTTTGAAGATTCGCGCCCTCACGCTCTACGCGACGGCCATTTACGCATTCCTCCATTTGCCGCTGATTATCCTTGGCGTCTTTAGCTTCAACAGTTCTAAACTGACCCAGTGGGAAGGCTTCTCGCTGCGCTGGTATCGGGCCGCGCTCGGCGACCACGCCTTGCTCGAAAGCGCATGGAACAGCCTCTTGATCGCCTCCCTCGCCACTGCCCTGTCCACAATCATCGGCACACTCGCCGCCTACGCAATCTGGAAGCGCAAGGCCCGCTGGATCACCACTTCACTATCGGTCTCACTCGTCACGCCTGAAATCGTCACGGGCGTCTCGCTGCTTGCGCTCTTTCAGATCGTCTTCCGCCTGTTGCATCTCCAGCTCGGGATTCACACCGTCGTGCTTGCGCACGTCAGCTTCTGTCTTGTGTATGTCGTGATGGTCGTGCTCGCACGGCTACGCACCATGGACAACTCGTTCGAAGAAGCAGCCCAGGACCTTGGCGCAACGCCATGGCAGGCTTTCCGTGAGGTTACTCTGCCGATGCTCAAGCCCGGAATCATTGCCGCCGCACTGCTCGTCTTCACCACCTCGCTCGACGACTACGTCATCACGAGCCTGGTCGCGGGCGTCGATTCGGAAACACTGCCCATGGTCATCTACGGCATGGCCCGCCGGGGCGTCAACCCGGCTGTCAACGCGATCTCGACGCTGATCGTATTCGGTCTCGGAATCCTGATCGTAATCTCGCAACGCCTGGAGCAAAAGCCATGAAGCGCCGCGTCTTCCTGATGGGCCTACCCGGCCTCGCAGGCTGCACTCGGTCATCCAGGCCCCGTCTCAACGTCATCAACTATACGGACTACATCGGACCAGACACCGTGAAGAATTTCGAGGCCGAGTTTGGCGTCACCGTGCGCTACTCCGCTGTGATTGAGGGCTCCGAAGAAACCATCGCGAGAACGATGTCGGGCAACTCCGGCTGGGATGTCGTCTTCCCCGAAAACCGCCTTGTAAATCCGATGCGCGAGATGGGTTTGCTTGCGCCGCTCGATCACGCAAAGCTACCCAACATCGGCAATCTCTCGGCAGGTTTTCAGGCACCGGCCTGGGATCCAAAACTCGAATGGTCTCTACCCTATCTGTGGTCCTGCTGCGGCATCCTCTCGCCGCGCTCTCTCTCCCCCTCTATCGAAAGTTGGGGCGATCTTTGGACACAACGTTTCAAGGGAAGAGTCACCATGCTCGATGAGCCATCCGAAGTATTTGCGGCTTGCCTCAAGGTCCTCGGTTACTCAATCAACTCGGACTCGCCGGGCGAGCTGCGCCGCGCACAACGTCTCGCCATCGATCAGAAAAAGTTTCTGCGCGCTTACCTGAATACTGAAGTTCGCGATCAAGTGGCGGCAGGCGACGTGCTCGCCGCACAACTCTGGGCGGGAAGCTCACAGCTCACCATCGACAACGCGCCCCATTTGCGTTTCTGTCATCCGCGCGAGGGCTTCTCCCTCTATTGTGATTGTGTCGCTATCCTCGCCGAGTCTTCGCGCAAGGCTCTGGCGCACGAATTTTTGAATTATCTGCACCGCCCGCAAATTGCGGCGGCAAACACTCAGAAGAGCCGTGCATCCTCGCCCAACGCGGCTGCCGTCGCTTATCTGCCCACCGCATTCAAGGCCCTTTCAACGCTGTTCCCGGGAGAGGAAATTCTGGCGCGCGGCGAATGGTTCCGTACCTGCTCCGCCACGACGCAACGGTTGCGCGACCGTCTTTGGACCGAGGTCAAGTCCGCCTGATCCCAATACGGCTTTGCTTCGATAATCGAAACTTATCTTTGTATGGCTGCATCCAAATGACAGCTACAAAGAAAGGCCAAGGACATGAAAAAAACAATTTACAGTGCGGTTATCGCAAGCATCCTGGCCATCTCTCCTCTCATTAGCGCGACTTTGCCAACCGCGCAAACCGAGCAGCAGCGGCTGGCCGAACAGATTCGCAAAGAACTGGTTACGCTCCCGTTTTACGGGGTCTTCGACCAGATGAGCTTTTCACTCGACGGACGCAAGGTAATCCTCAGCGGCGAAGTAACTCGTCCTGTACTCAAGAGCTCGGCTCTCAATGTTGTCAAGCGAATCGCGGGCGTGGAAGAAGTTGTTAACCAGATTGAAGTGTTGCCGCTTTCCCCCAATGACGACCTCTTGCGCATCTCCCTCTATCGCACGATCTTCGGCCAGGCTTCCCTCGGCCGTTACACTCTGGGCGCCATCCCACCCGTGCGCATCCTCGTCAAGAACGGTGACGTCACTCTAGCCGGAACCGTGATGAACGAGATGGATAAGAATTTGGCCGGACTCTTCGCCAATCAGGTTGCTGGTGTCTTTAGTGTCACCAACCAACTGGTTGTCGAAAAGTAATCCTGACATCCCGTAGGGGCCATGAGATCAGGAACGTTTCCAACTCCTTGTTTGTCCCCCGAGCCCGCGCTTTTCCTCCGGCGCGGGCTCCTTTTTGCGTTTCTAGCGGCGGCGCTCAAAGCTCAGAACCTGTCCGATTTTCAGACACCGCTTCCTCTTAAGCAGGGGGAGATTTTGGTGATCGGTATCGCCGGAGGTTGGGAACCGTCGGACGCTCCCTGGACGATTACCCGCCGTATCGCGCTTCATCTGGACCGCCAGCAATTCCCCAATACCTACTTTGAAACTGTTCAGAACCACCATCTGGATGTTGCACACGAGTTGATCCAGAAAGCTTTCGACCATGACCGCGACGGCAGATTAAACGATGAGGAGCGCAAGGGCGCGCGCATCATTCTCTACGGCCAATCCCTGGGAGGATCTGCAAGCGTGCGGCTCTGCCGCTGGCTCAAAAAACAATCCATCCCAGTTCGGCTCAATGTCCAGATCGATAGCGTCGGCCTACGCGATGGCAAGATTCCCGACAATGTGATGGAAGCCGCAAATCTTTATCAACACGACTTTGGTCCTATCCGCGGGCAATCGAAGATCAAACCCGATGACAAGAGCAAAACGCGGATCTTGGGGAATTGGCGCTATCGGTATCCACGCACCAAAATCGTCGACACGAGTGAATGGCCGCTGCTGCATCGGCTCATCGTTAATCCACACCTAAAGATGGAGTTCGACCCCGAAGTCAGCCAAAAAGTTGAATCCTTGATTGCTTCAGTGCTGAGGAACTGGTAGCCGCTAAATCTTCGCCGTTTTCCAGCGGCCCATTCTGAAGGCCACGATGCCGCAAATGGCAATCATGCTTTCCGTCAGCGTCACGGCGGTAAACACTCCATTCGGACCCATCTCGCCCGCCAGATAGTTTGCTAGCGGAAGCTGAAAGACCCAGTAGCAAAAAATGTTGATTACGGTCGGAGTAATTGTGTCGCCCGCACCATTGAAGGCCTGCACCAGCACCAGTCCGTAGGCATAGAGCAAATATCCATAACTGATCAGGCGTAGCGCATTCTTGCCGACTTCCACCACCGCATCCTCATTCGTAAAAATGCGAATCAGCGCTTCCGGGAAGATGATAAACACCAGGCTCACCAGCCCTAGAAAGATCATGTTGTAGAAGCCGCAAAGCCAGGCCGCCTGTTCGCTTCGCTCGGGTTTGCCCGCTCCCAGGTTTTGACCCATCAGCGTCGCTGCAGCTCCGCCAAGTCCCCAACTCGGGAGTATCGTGACGATAATGATACGAATCGCAATCGTGTAACCTGCCGTGGCGACAGCACCGAAGCGCGCCACAATGCGGCTCAGCATCAACCAGCTCGCTGTGCCGATCAGGTATTGAAACATTCCCGGCAGGCTTACCTTCAACATTTCGCGCATCAGGTGCGGGTTCGGCTTGAGATGCTCCAGGCGAAGCGTCACACGATTCCCCGGCTGAAACAGGCGATAGAGCTGATAGCAGACCCCGACACTGCGCCCGCAAGTGGTAGCAATGGCGCTGCCTGTTACGCCCATCGCCGGAAAGGGCCCCCAACCGAAGATGAGGCAGGGGTCGAGTACAAGGTTGACCGCATTCGCAATCCACAGCACTCGCATGGCTATCGCCGCATCTCCCGCACCACGAAAAATTGCGTTGATCAGAAAGATCAGCAGGATCGAGTAAGTTCCCCCGAACATGATCGTCGTGTAGCCAAAACCATTTTCGACAATCGAGGTATCGGGAGTCATGAAGCCAAGTAACGGCTTTGCAAAGTAAGCGGCGGGAACACCGATCAGCACACTAAATACGAGGCCAATCAGAATTGCCTGGCCAGCCGAGGCACTCGCGCCCTCGGGGTCTTTCTCTCCAATGCGGCGCGCGACAAAGGCGGTTGCACCGGTACACAAGCCCATTGCGACCGCAAACACAAGAGTCTCCATCGCCTCTGTCAATCCAACCGTCGCTACGGCCGCCGAACCGAGCCCAGCCACCCAAAACACATTCACGATCGCAAAGAGGCTTTCCATCGAAAGCTCAAGCACCATCGGCACGGCGAGCAAAACAATGGCCCTTTTCAGGCTGCCAACAGTGAAATCCTGCTGGCTGCCGCGAAGGGCCTCTTTTAATGTTTCGATCAAACTTAATCGTCCAGGCTAGCGTTGATTCGCCTTAAGGATTTTCTTTCGCAGGCGAATCGACTTCGGCGTGATTTCGACAAACTCGTCGATCTCGATAAATTCAATGGCGAGTTCGAGAGTCATGAGCCGTGGCGGTACAAGCCGAATCGCGTCGTCGGCCGAAGAACTGCGCATGTTGGTCAGCTTTTTCTCGCGAACGATGTTGACCGTCAAATCGGAATCGCGCGAATTCTCGCCGACAATCTGGCCTTCATAGACTTCCATTCCGGGGGAGACGAAGATCTCGCCACGTTCCTGCATGCCATTGATGGCGAAGGCAGTGGTCGTCCCGGCGCGATCGGAAATCAACACTCCCGTTGGACGCATCGGGATATCGCCCTGCCAGTCCATGTAGCCGTTAAAAAGCGAATTCATGATGGCGGTGCCACGAGTCTCGGTCAGCATTTCATTGCGAATGCCGATCAAGCCGCGCGAAGGCACCTGAAACTCAAGCCGCACGCGGCCCGAACCATGATTCACCATCTTCATCATCTTGCCCTTGCGGTAACCCATCTTTTCGATGACGACTCCGATAAAGGCTTCCGAACAATCGATCAGCAGAATTTCCTGCGGTTCTTTTGTAACGCCGTCGATCTGCTTGGTAACGATTTCGGGCTTGCTGACCTGCAGCTCATAGCCTTCGCGGCGCATGGTTTCGATCAGAATTGCCAACTGCAATTCGCCGCGGCCCATTACCTTCATGCTCTCCGGCGTGCCCGTGTCTTGTACCCGCAACGCGACGTTGGTCAGCAGTTCCTTCTCCAGGCGATCCTTCAGATTGCGCGAAGTAACAAGGTTGCCTTCCCGGCCTACAAAGGGGGAAGTGTTGATCGTGAAGGTCATCGCGATCGTCGGCTCGTCGATGTGGATGCGCGGGAGCGGCTTCGGGTTTTCAACGCTCGTGAGCGTCTCGCCGATCGTGATCCCTTCCACGCCCGCGATCGCAATGATGTTGCCGGGATAGGCTTCGGTCTCATCGACGCGCTTCAGGCCTTCAAAGCTGTACATCTTGGTAATGCGCGTCTTCTGAAAGCTGCCGTCGAGCTTTGCGATACAAACTTCCGTACCAAGCTTCAGCGTGCCGTTGACGACACGTCCGATGCCGAGACGTCCGAGGTATTCGGAGTAGTCGAGGTTGGCAATCAGCATCTGCAGTTCAACTTCGGCCGAGCCCTTGGGCTGGGGGATGTGCTTGATGATCGTGTCGAACAGAGGCTCGAGCGTCGTGCTCTCGTCTTCCATATTCATCTTCGCGATGCCGGCTTTGCCGACGGCATAGACGACAGGGAAGTCGAGCTGGTGTTCCTGTGCATCGAGATCGATGAACAGGTCGTAGACTTCATTCAATACTTCTTGAACGCGTGCATCCGGGCGGTCGATCTTGTTGATGACGACGATCGGGGTCAGATGCGCTTCAAGAGCCTTTGACAGAACGTAGCGGGTTTGCGGCAACGGGCCTTCGCTCGCATCTACCAGCAGCATGACGCCATCCACCATCTTCAATGCACGCTCCACCTCGCCGCCAAAATCACTGTGGCCCGGGGTGTCGCAGATGTTGATCTTCACTCCCTTGTAGTTCAGGCCGGTAATCTTGGCAAGGATCGTGATGCCGCGTTCGCGTTCCAGATCGTTAGAATCCATGACGCGGTCGGTCAGTTCTTCGTTGGCACGGAAAATGCCGCTCTGGCGGAGCATGGTGTCCACCAGCGTGGTCTTTCCATGGTCTACGTGCGCAATAATAGCGATGTTTCGAATCTTCTCAGGTAAAAAAGGCATGTGAGGGGTCTAAATTATATGATCGCACGTCGCACCACGCATCCGCTCGTAACGCTTTTGTGATAAAGAAGTTTAGCGGGTGCCGTGGCTCAAAAAATGATGCAATGAGGGCTGCTCGTTGCCCAACCTGTTAACCTAAGTGTTGATGGCTCAAAGTGATGGTAATCCTACAGTCGTGATCGTCGGGCGACCGAACGTGGGTAAATCCACTCTTTTCAATGCAATTACAGGCACCCGCAGATCAATCGTCGGCGACGAACCCGGCATCACGCGAGACCGAATTCGCGGCCAGGCTACTTACGACGGGCGTCCATTTGAAGTAATCGATACGGGCGGCATCATCCCCAACGATGACGATTTGATTCCCTCGAATATCCTCAAACAGGCCCGCAAAGCTTTTGATGAAGCGACGCAGATCGTCTTCGTTATCGATGGCCGCACCGAGATCACCTCCGCCGACCGGGACCTCGCCCAGATGCTGCGCCGCCTTGGCAAACCCATCACTCTCGCCGTAAACAAGATCGACGTCGAGAAGCGCGAGATTCTCACTTCCGACTTCCACGTGCTCGGCCTGCACCCCGTCATCTCCATCTCCGCCGAACACCGTATCGGTATCGATAACCTGCTCGAACACATCACCGCCGATTTCCCCGTAGGCCCTGAAAAGATAGTCGAGCCCCCCAAGCGCCCGATCAAAGTAGCTATCATCGGCCGCCCCAACGTCGGCAAGTCGACGCTACTCAACTCTCTAACCGGCACCGAACGGGCCATCGTTTCGCCCATTGCCGGCACTACGCGAGATGCTGTCGATGAAACGGTCACCGTCGGCGATCAGGATTTTGTCTTCGTCGATACAGCCGGGATCCGCCGCAAGGGCAAGACTACGATGATGGCCGAAAAGCTCAGCGTGATGATGGCCCGCCGCCACATCAGCATGGCCCACATCGTGATTGTCGTCATCGACGCCCTTGAGGGTCCTACCGCACAGGATGCCCACATCGCCGGCTACGCGCATGAAGAAGGCCGCCCCATCATTATTTGCGTCAACAAATGGGACGCCCATCCCACTCGCAAGACGAAGGAATTCACCGAAAGCCTGCGCGATGAGTTGAAGTTCCTCGAGTACGCACCCATCGAATTCATTTCCGCCACCAAGGGCACCAACGTCAAACGTCTCTTCGAGTTGGTCCAGAGCGCTCAGGAAGCGATGAACAAGCGCGTCACCACCGGTGAGCTCAATCGCTTCGTAGACTACATCACTAAAGAGACAAACATGAAGGTGAAATACATTACTCAGGCGGGCGTTCGCCCTCCGTCTTTCGTTGTGTTCACCGACAAATCCAAGCCCTTGCACTTCTCCGAAGAGCGCTTCCTGATCAATCAGATCCGCAAGCACTTCAAGTTCGGCCCCACGCCGATCGAGATCAAGGCCAAGTCTACGCCTGGCCGGGGCCGCAGAGACGAGAAATAAACCCCAACGCCATTTCCGCCCGCCGCATCCTCTCGCGAGTCAAAGCTATTGCCGTATTTTCGATGTGCGTGCCGCAAGGGTAAATGTCGGGTGAATTGCGCAAGCCGAATTTCAGATAGATGGGGGCCGCGACGCGAATCAATTCTGGAATCTCGTAGTAGCGCAAAAAACCACCGATGTTGTCTGGTGCTTCCACATAAAAATCGATGGGCGCGTCAATCGCCTGACGGATCCCCGCGATCTGCGGAATCGACAAGTCGCTCGGGATATTGATCGTCGTAGCACCCAGGTCTTCCAGCAGCCGTGCCGAAGCGGGATTGCACGGTGCCATCATCACACTCGTCTTGATGATGAGATCCGCCGGCAAATCGCCATTGAGCTTCGCTTTCCCCATCACCATCAGATTCCCCAGGTCGCTGACCAGAATGCTTTTGATGCCCAGCCGCACCGCCCGCAAAACATCCTCCATCGCATAGCCAAGCTGATTGGCACCGCGCAGACTCAAGCCAAGCGCACGGCCGGCCGGAGAGAAAACCTGCGCTCCTACATCAAAGGTCGCCCGCGGACCCACAAAGAGATTTACTTCGATGTTGTGCGCCGCGCCCAACTCCACCATCTCAAGAATTTCCGCATCGGTCAGCAGCATGATGCCGCTGCCCTGGCTAATGCGCTGCACGGGCACCTTGCGCGCCGCAGCTTCTTCGATTACTACCCGAAGCGCCCGCGGGCCTTCAGTCGATGGAATCTCAATCTTCCACGCCGCACCATCCGCAAAGCGTTTCGTGGAAGTGGGTGCGGCTGCCGGGTCTTCATCGGGAAGCCCCTGCTTCGCAAGTATTTTTTTTGCCTCGATCATGTCGAGTTTTATTCTATGCCTGTTTGCCTAAGCCGCTTTCGCAAGCGGCTCAGTGCCTTCGTTCAGGATATCCAGATAGCGCTGGTAGCAATACACCTGATAGCGTTCTTTGCCACTGATCTCGCGTAGCACTTCTTCGTCGATCATGTTCGAGATCAGCTTGCGCACGCCAGGTCCGCTTAAGTTCATCGCCTTGGCCAGCTTGGGTGCCTGCCAGATCGGACGTTGCCGCAGCAGCTCATGCATTCGCAGCAGCGAGCTGGACGCACGCTTGTGCGTCTCAAGCCGCTTGCGGTCCGTTTCAAACAAGGCGACTAGCCTCCGCGCCGTCGAATAGGCATTCTCGGCCGTCGACTCGATTCCTTCGAGATAAAAGCCGATCCACGACTCCCAGTCGCCATTCACGCGCACTCCTTGCAGCAGCTCGTAATACCGGTCGCGATTCTGCTTGAAGAACAGGCTCAGGTAAAGAATCGGTTCGTGGATTACGTTCTGCGACAGCATGAGCGTAATCAGTTGCCGCCCCAAACGGCCATTGCCGTCGAGAAAGGGGTGAATGCTTTCAAACTGTACGTGCGCGAGCGCGGCTTTGATCAGTGGCGGCACACCGGGTGTATCGGCATCCAGGAATTTCTCGAATGCGTCGAGACACTGCAACATCTCCCGTGGCGGCGGGGGAACGTAGATCGCGTTACCAGGCCTGTTGCCGCCAATCCAGTTTTGGCTCGTGCGGAACTCTCCCGGTTGCTTCTCACTCCCGCGTCCGCGGCGCAGCAGCATGCCGTGCATCTCCCGCAGCAAACGCAGCGATAGCGGTAAGCTGTGCCGCATCCTGTCTACTCCATGAAATAGCGCTGCCACATAGTTGGAAACTTCGGCTACGTCCTCTTCTGGAACTCCGGGGGCCTGCTCGTTTTCAAACATCAGCAGGTCGGCAACCGAAGATTGCGTCCCTTCGATCTGCGAAGAAAGCACCGCCTCCTTGCGCACATAGTAATAAACGAAAAGCGGCAAGTCGGGCAACAACAGCCCCAGCGCGTCCAGCCGCCCTAGAGCAACATTCGCCCGCTCGTAGCGCTCCATTTGGCCGTATAGACTCACCGGCGGGTCTGGAGGCAGGGGATTCGGCAAATACGCCCGAACCTTCTCCTCGCCGTAATCGGTGATGTGAAATGTTCCTGTGACACGCCTCATATTGCTTATTCTAAGGAAACTCGAGTTGCCCTGTCAACCTCTAACGAAACTCTTCCGCTCCAAACCTTCCTTAGAATCCCATCCCTCCTTCTAACACAACTCGCGTTACCTTAGACATCCCGCAAGGATTCTGAACCGCTGACTCCGCTTCCGTTATCATGTTTAGTAGTGGACACTACGGCTAAAACGTAGGTCCGCGCCCATTTATCCCCATGTCTGAACCACGAGAAGCAGCGTCCGCATCGCTCAACGACTGGCTCGCCCAAGAGCTATATCAGGAATATCTGAACAATCGCACTGCCGTCGATACGGCCTGGAAAGGTGTCTTCGACAGCGATGCGCCCCTCACAGCGGCCACTCCAGCAGCGGCCAATCCAGCGCTGCCCGCCGAAGCCAAACCTCTTGCCATCAATGGAACTCCGGCTGTTGCCAACACTCCCGTGCCGGCACCAGCGAGCAAGGCCGTAGCAACACCATCCTCCGCCAGCGACCTGATTGCCAGAGCTTCCGCTCCACCCAAGGAACTCGGCCCCGCAGAACAGCTTGTTCCCCTCCGCGGCACGGCAGCGCGTATCGCCGAAAACATGAACCTCTCGCTTACCGTACCTACGGCGACGAGCTACCGCTCCATCCCGGTCAAGGTGATCGACGAGAATCGCACGCTCATCAACCAGAGCCGCTCCATGTCGGGCAAGAGCAAGATTTCCTACACGCATATCATTGCTTTTGCAATTTCAAAGGCCCTCGGCAAGTTTCCCAATATGAACAGCGCCTATGCCGAGACCGATGGCCAACCATTCCGCTGGGTCAAGGGTCAGGTGAATCTGGGTCTCGCCATCGATGTGGCCGGCAAGGATGGTACTCGTTCACTCGTTGTCCCAAGCATCAAGAACACCGGAGGGATGAACTTTCAGCAGTTCCTCAACGGCTTCGACGAACTGGTGAAAAAAGGCCGCACCGGCAAGCTGACGCTGCCCGACTTTCAGGGCACCACCATTTCGCTCACCAATCCGGGAACAGTAGGCACCCTCGGCTCCGTACCCCGCCTCATGCCGGGCCAGGGAGCCATCATTGCCACGGGTGCGATCGATTATCCCGCCGAATATCAGGGCGTTCGTCCCGAGACCCGCTCGATGCTGGGGCTCAGCAAAGTAATGATGATGAGTTGCACCTACGATCACCGCGTAATCCAGGGTGCCGAAAGTGGCATGTTCCTTGCCCGTCTGCAAGAGTTGCTCAACGGTGGAGACAATTTCTTCGAAGCGATCTTCGCCGACCTCAAGCTGCCTTTCCGTCCGGTCGCCTGGCAGACCGACCGTGCTCTGGCCCTGCCTGGCGTAAGCGCCGGCAAGGTCAGTTCCGAAGTCGCCAAAGAAGCGGCAGTTCTGCAGTTGATCCATGCTTACCGCGTTCGTGGCCATCTCATCGCCGATCTCAACCCTCTAGGCATAGAGGCGAACTACCACCCGGAACTCGATCCGGCAACCTACGGTCTCACCATCTGGGATCTCGACCGTGAATTCATCACCGGCAACCTCGGAGCATCTACCGGACTCGGCGATGTCCCCGGCGTCAGCACCCTGCGCGAAACTCTTGAGACCCTTCGCCGCACTTACTGCAACAAAGTCGGCGTCGAGTACATGCACATTCAGTACCCCGAGCAGAAGGTCTGGCTGCAACACCGCATGGAGCCTCCCGCGAGCCACGCTCCCCTCGACGAGGCTACGCGCCGCCGCATTCTCGAGCGCCTGCTACAGGCGGAGATGTTCGAGCAGTTTCTTGGTACCCGTTTCGTCGGCCAGAAGCGTTTCTCACTCGAAGGCAGCGAAACCACGATTGCAATCCTCGACGAGTTGACCGAACGCAGCGCCAACTCCAACGTGCATGAAGTGGTCGTTGGCATGGCCCACCGCGGTCGTCTCACGGTGCTTGCCAACGTCATCGGCAAGCGCATGGCCCAGATCTTCAGCGAGTTCGAAGGTAACATCGATCCCAACTCCACGCAGGGCTCGGGCGACGTTAAATATCACCTCGGTGCCTCGAGCGTCCGCACTTCGTCCAAGGGCAAGGAAGTGGTCGTCACTCTCGCTCCCAACCCAAGCCACCTCGAAGCCGTGAATCCGGTCGTCGAAGGAATCGTTCGCCCCAAGCAGGAACGCCTGGGAGATGTAAAACGCGAACGGGTGATTCCGGTTTTGATCCACGGTGACGCGGCCTTCGCGGGTCAGGGCATTGTCATGGAGACTCTGAACCTCTCGCAGCTCGACGGCTACACCACTGGCGGAACCATTCATCTCGTCATCAATAACCAGATTGGCTTCACCACCAATCCTAACGATGCCCGCTCCTCCAGCTACTGCACCGACATCGCCCGCATGGTTCAGGCTCCGATCTTCCACGTCAACGGCGACGATCCGGAGGCCTGCTTCCGCGTCGCGCAAATTGCCTTCGACTTCCGGCAGGAATTCAAACGCGACATCGTCATCGACATGATCTGCTACCGTCGCCACGGGCACAATGAGGGCGACGATCCTTCCTACACCCAACCCTTGATGTACAAGCTGATCAAGAACCATCCGTCGGTGGCGGCTCAATATTCCGAGCGTCTGGTTCGCGAAAACGTCCTCAGCGCCGCCGAACTGGATTCGGTCAGAAAACGCATTGTGGCTCGTATGGAAGAGGGCTATGAGGCCGCGCAGACCCATGCCGAAAAGTTTGAAACCGTCGAGATGACCAGCTACGAGCAATCGGCAATTCCCGCTGTCAACTCGGGAGGCACCGCCATCGACCGTGCAATGGTCGAACGCGTGATCAACGGATACCTGACTTTGCCCGAAGGCTTCACGGTTCATCCAAAGCTCAAAACCAACACTCTCGACAAGCGCCGCGAAGTTCTCTCCGGCGCAAACGTGGACTGGGCAACCGGCGAAATGCTCGCCTTTGGCAGCCTTGTCCTTGAGGGAACTCCCGTTCGCCTCAGCGGTCAGGATTCACCCCGTGGCACATTCTCGCAGCGCCATCTCGATCTGGTCGATTACGAAACCGGCAAGTCCTATATTCCCCTGCAGCATCTTTCGCCCGACCAGGCAAAATTTGAGGCCGTAGACTCTTCGCTCAGCGAATTTGCCGTGATGGGCTTCGAATTCGGCTATAGCGTTGCCGATCCCCTCACGCTCGTTCTCTGGGAAGCCCAGTTTGGCGACTTCGTCAATGGCGCCCAGATCATGATCGATCAATTCATCGCCGCCGCAGAAGCGAAGTGGGGCCAACCCAGCGGTCTCGTATTGTTGCTTCCCCATGGTTATGAAGGCCAGGGGCCGGAACACTCCAGCGCCCGTATCGAACGCTTTCTGCAGCTCTGCGCCGAAGAAAATCTGATCGTAGCCAACTGCACGACATCGGCAAATTACTTTCATCTCTTGCGCCGCCAGATGAATGGTGGCGAAGACCGCCGCGGTCTCCGCAAGCCGCTCATTGTCTTCACTCCTAAAGCCAACCTGCGCAGCCCGAAGGCTGCCAGCCCCGTAGAAGATTTTACTCAAGGCTACTTCCGCGAGGTGATTGGCGATTCCAACGCCGAAGCCGGCAGCATGATCACTCGCGTGCTCATCTGTTCGGGTAAGGTCTATTACGATTTGGTGCAGGCAAGAGAAGAGCGCGGTGCCGGCCACGTCGCCATCGTCCGCCTCGAACAGTTGTATCCCTTCCCGGCCGACCAGCTCAGCGACATGCTGCAAAGATACTCTTCTTCCGCCGAAATCATCTGGGTTCAGGAAGAGCCTCGCAACATGGGCGCTTGGCGCTTTGTTCAGGAACAGTTATACTTCGTTCTCAACGGCAGCCGCCGCACGGTTCACTATGCAGGTCGTCCAGAAGCGGCTTCCACCGCGACCGGGTCCTACAAGCAGCACGCCAAGGAGCTTGCCGAGTTTGTGGATGCGGCTTTCTCACAGACAGCCCAATTGCGGCCCCGCCGCGTTAAGCTCGTTGCTAGACGAAAGAAGTAGAACGCCTGAACGAATGAACGAATACCCCGACTGGGTTGAATTGGTTTCTTATCTCGGCCTCGATCCCATCACGGTTTGGATCGAATATCGTTTCCTGCTCTACGCGGGATTAATTTTGCTGGCAGCCTTGATGCTGACGGGAATTTATTGGGTCGCCTTGCGTGCCCGCAGTGTAATCGCCAACTACAAGCACAGCTTTGCGGATCGCATGGCGTTTTACCGGTCCATCTATGACATGGAAGAACATCTGCACGAACCCCTATTTGCTGCACTCGGCGGCGAACCATTGGTATACGCCGTGCCTGCTGTTGCGGCGGAAGACGTACCTGGCTTTCGCAAATCCGTCGGACATGTTCTGCTCACCCGGACAAAGCTCATCTTTGCGAGCAACGGCCAGAAGATCGAATTTCCACTCGGCTCATTCAACGATGCCAACGTCAAGGATGGCAAGAAATATATGGAGCTCAAGCTGATTTTCGATAAGCGCAAGCCCCAGTTTCATTTGCTCGGCATTAGCCGGGATCACGCCCAGGAAATCTTCATGAAGATGCACGCTTTCCGCGTGGCCATTCGCGAAACAAATCCCTCTCCAGAAACCACCCTCTAAGCGATTGACTTTATGACGGTGGGCTTCATGCTGGATTTACCATTGGAACGAGAGCAGGGGGAGTTCGGCCATATAGCTTGCGGTACCTTCATTGCTCTTATTTTTGTCCTAAACCGGCCTGGCTCCGCAAGTGGTTTCTGGCTCCCATGACGCGATCCGTGCGTCGAGGACTAACGGGCAGCCTTGTTTGGTTGCCATAGCGCTTCTTCCACACCCAATGCCTGATTCACCCAGCGGCTCCAGACAAACATGGCGTCGCTCAGACGATTCAGATAGAGCATTGCTTCAATCGGGATCTCTTCCGCGTGTTTCATCGTCACGAGCGTACGCTCCGCACGGCGGCACACCGTTCTGCAAACATGCAGTTCCGCGCAAATGCGCGAGCCTCCCGGTAGCACAAAGCTTCTCAAAGCCGGCAAAGTTGTGTTGTACTGATCGATTTCGCGCTCCAACTGGTCGATCGTTTCCTTCGTGATACGGGGCTGATTGGGGTGCAGATCCTGCGGCAGTGTAGCAAGCACCGACCCGAGATTGAAAAGCTCATGCTGAATCCGCTCAAAGATACTTTCCAACTCATTCAAACCCGATTCACGGGCTGAAATGCGAGCGAGCCCAACAAAAGAGTTGAGCTCGTCCACCGTTCCAAAAACTTCTATGCGCTGGGCGTCTTTTGCGACTCTTTGCCCACCAACCAGCCCCGTCTCACCTTGGTCTCCGGTCTTCGTATAGATCCGGCTCAGTGCGAGACGAGGCTCGTTGAATGCTTCACTCATTGCTTCTCCCAGAGATTACTTCGGACATCCCTTGGATTGAATATCCGAGACTGGAGCGTCATGAATTCCGGCAATGCCGTTCGGCATCGGGCCACCCTTCGGGACAAGCCAGATCTCGACACGCCGATTCTTCACGCTGCCGTCTTTGGCGCTGATCTTGCCGCTCGAACGTTCCTTCACAGTCGCTTCGCAAAGCGAAGTCTTGAAGGCTGAGAGCTGCTCGGCTCCGACAAAGGCCACCTTGATCCGGCTGCGTTCGAGTCCCTTGCAGGGTTCCGTACCTCCACTGAGGACTGCGGCAACCTGCAATACGCGTTCTTCATCCAGCTTGCTGAGCTTCTTCGTCTTGGCGTCGCGCACATTGATTTTCGACTCGACTGCATCATAGTGACCAACCAGCAGCACATCAAAGTCGCCCATTGAAGCGGCGCGCTCGAACACCTGATCGAGAATGCGCTTGCCGCAGTTGTTCGTTCGGGCACTGCCCTTTGCAAACACTACGTCATCCAATTGAATCGGCTGCGGACGGGGAGGAGCGGGAGCAGGCGCGGGAGCAGGTGCCGGCGGAGCCGTCAGATTTGCACCGCCACCGGGAGGATTCATCGTCCCAATCGCCTTGCCGTTCTTGTCGAGAACTGTCACATTCACTTCAATTTTCTTCGGCGGGCCGCCAGGCTGTAAAACGATTCCGTCCGTCGAAAGGATGACAGCGCCGGTCGTGTTACCCGGCTTCAGCAAAACCTTATCCGAAACTGTCTTGCCGTCGTCGGAGACCTTGGCATTCGCAGTTGAAGTGGCCGGCGCAAGTTTGCCATCCGAAGTGTGATAAACCACCGTCACTTCTTCGCCTGCCGCAGGGCCGTCATAGCTGATCACGGAAGTGATCCTCGCCGTGCCGCCGGGGCCGATTGTCGTGGGCTCCATCGTAACGCTTACCAGTTCGATCTTCGGCTGTTTCACCGTAAGGCTGGCGCTGCGCTCCGTAGCCGGAATCGGCGCCTTCTTCAGGAAATTTCTCGTCTTGCGATCCAAAACTTTGCTCGTGTCCGCCACGACAACGGCTTTGATCTGGTGTTCGCCAGGGCTGAGATTCTTCACTGCGATCATGGAATCTCCGGGTGCCGGTTGCCCGTCTACAGTCCATGTGTACTTGGGCGTCACGCCCATGCAATTGTTGCTTACCGAAAGTTGATAGCTGGCACTCTCATCCATCCAGATCGTACGGGTCGGGGGATCGATTGACCCCACACTGAAATCACAAACAGGGCCAGTGTCGATTGGGCCCAGGTAGAAAACCACGCCGCCAGTGGTCTGGAAAGAATTCATCGGAGTCGTACGGGTGTAGGTGATTGCACCAACCGGTCCAGCACCCTTAACGTTAAAGTCTGGAGATGCGGTGGAGAAGCCGCGCACATCAAAACGCAGGCCGATTCGATCCGTCAGCTTTGCTTTGACCCCGGCACCATAGTTAAATGCCAGCTCAAACTGCGATTGCAGGTTAGTCAATTGCATGAAGGGGGTGTTTACTCCATTACCTACCTGTCGGCGGGCACCCTCAGTGACCCCAAAGTAATCCATCCCGTAGCCTGCCGTCACGAAAGGACGGACTCGTGCTTCCCTCGGCGTAAAGTGAAATATCGGATTAAAATGAAACTGCCGCAACCGCGACCCAAACGAATAATTCCGTTCTGTACCCGGAATGCGATACACCGAATTGGCGACCCCCTGCACCATCCCAGTTTGTTCAAGACTGATATAGTTCCAGAAGTTTTCTGTAATGCGGAAGCCAACAACGCCGCCATTGGACAAATCCTGATGTGGAGCGATGTTCTGGCGGTTTGTAAAGTTTCCCCCTCCGAACAGGTTTACTTCAAAAAGGTCTCCGCCATTACCGGAGTTGCTTTTTCTGGGCGCGGGGGCCGAAGTCGTTTGCGCGGGCAAAATCAGCCCACTAACCAGCACAACGGCTAGCGGTAAGAAGAAATATTTCATTTTCATAATTGAGACAGTACCTGACAATTTCAGTGTAACGAATTTTTGGACAAATCTAGTACATACACTCCCCTGTTTGGGCGAATCGCGAACAATAGCCCAGGAAACTCAGCCGAGACTCTCAACTTCTCAAAGGCAAGCTGCGCTTCTTCATGTGCGGGGAGCCAATACCAGCTTTCACCAGCATCCGGAGACCAAAATACTCTCTGCTGTCTCAGAGCGAAACACAGGCCTTTGCGTTTCCGATGAAACGTAACGCTACGAATCCATTCTTTACCTAGCCCCATTTCAATCGCCCGCCAGCTCAGCCCTCCATCGGTCGATTTGCTCAATCCCTGCCGCGATGCCCGCAGCCATTCCTTGGGCTCAAAGGGGTTGACGGCAGTCTCAAACCAATCTCCAGAATCTGGCTCGTCCATCAATGTACGGTCCCAGTTTTTCCCTCCATCTTTACTGGAAAGCCAACCTTCGTCGCTATCCCTGCCCAGCAGCACTCCCGGCTGAACAACGAAGTGGTCAAAGTTCTTTCCCCGCGTAGCGATGCTCCACTTGCCGTTGGCATCGTCTTTGGCAAACACACCTCCCGCGCTGCCTTCATAGCGGGCAACGGCATAGAGCTTGCCGTTGTCCGACTCCAGCGCGAGCAGGCTTCGGCTCGCAAACCCTTCATTCACTGGCTCGAAGGTCTTGCCCTCGTCGAGAGTGCGCAGCAGGCCGTGGCGTTCCGTCGAGACATAGAACAATTTCTTGTGTACAGGATGAAATTCGACGCTCGTAGCGACATACTCGTTGAGCTTTGCCCAGAGGAAACCGCCATCGCGGGAACTCCACATGCCGGCGCTGGTTCCGGCAAAAAGGACGTCACGGTTATGAGGGCTCTGGGTCACTACATAAGTGCGTCGATTTGTTCCGGGGATTCCTTGTACTCTGCGCCAAGCCGCTCCGGCATTCAGCGAACAATAGATTCCACTGCACGCGCTGGCGAAGACGCGTCCTTCGCGGCTGGGATCGACGGCGATGGAGAAAATGTCGGAATCGTCAAACATGCCGACATGCACCTTCTTCCAGGTGATTCCCGCATTGGTTGTCTTCCAGGGCAGGTGCGGCGTTCCTGCATAAATCGTGCCCGCCCTGGCTGGATCGAAGGCGACCGAGACGATTGCGGCGAGATCGGCGATCGTCTTCGGGCTGATGCGCCGCCAGGACTCGCCTCCATCCTTTGACATCCACACGCCTTCGTTCGTGCCGGCCGCGAGCACGCGCTGATCCTTGGGCCAGGCGGCGATGGCATAAAAAGACAAACGCTCAGTACCCGCAACCACCCGCCAGTTCTCGCCTTCATCGCTCGAGCGCCAGAGTCCGCCGGGCGCTGTCCCCACAAACCATTTGCCGTCTGCAATGAGCCCGCAATCGAAGCGCGAGTTCGCCAGTTCGGGAAACGCGGGCAGCAGCGACCAGGTCTTGGCGCCATCGCGGGATCGGAACACGCCGGTGCCCCTCATCGTGAGCGCCATCAGCGTATCGGGCTTGGCCGCGTCCAGTCGAATGACCCGCGCCGCTCCACCCCACGGACCAATGGCCTGCCAGGCTGGATATTCGGCCGCCTGTAGCAGCGGCAACAGGCATAAACTAAAGACTCGAATCCGGTTCACTCGTTCTATCTTAGAGTGCTCACGGGAAAAGAACTATACTGGAGGCGTCTGGCCTTGAACCGCATACGCGTATTAGTGGCGAAGCCTGGACTCGACGGTCACGACCGCGGGGCCAAGGTGATAGCTAGAGCTCTTCGCGACGCCGGCATGGAAGTAATCTATACCGGGTTGCGTCAGACACCGGAAATGATCGTCAATGCCGCTTTGGACGAAGACGTCCAAGTGATCGGTCTGTCGATACTCTCCGGTGCGCACATGGCAATTGTGCCTAGGGTGCTCACTCTCTTGCGAGAGCGCGAGATGTCAGACGTGCTTGTAGTTGTGGGTGGAATCATCCCCGAAGATGATGCTAAGCAACTCAGGCTGTTGGGAGTGGCGGCGGTTTTCCAGCCCGGAACTTCACTCGAATCGGTAGTGAAATTCATCCGTGGTGCGGCGAACATCCCCGCCTGACGATATTTGAAAACATGAGGAGCGAATGTCTCTCCACAGCAAACTGAACATTGCGGTGTTCGTCGATTACGACAACATCGAAATTGGATTAAAGACAACCCTGCGGCGTGAATTTGACGTCTCGCTTTGTCTAGACTCTTTGAAAGAGCGGGGCGATATTGTTGCAAAATTCGCCTACGCAAACTGGGGCCGACAAGAAGGCGCAGCAAGACAGATGGCGGAAAACGCGGTCCAGATGGTCCAGCGTCTTCCCAGCCCGCGCGGTGACAAGAATGGCGGAGACATCAACCTGGCGCTCGACGCCTTGGAGATGGCTTTTACCCATACCCATGTCAACGCCTTTGCCATCATCAGCGGCGATAGCGACTTTATCCCCCTGGTAAACAAACTGAAGGAATACGGCAAAACCGTCTACGTTGTTGGCGGAAAAGCCTTCACCTCGAACATCCTTCAGTCCAACTGCCACGAATTCGTGGCTTATGAAAATCTCCTGATGGATCGTGCCGCTCGCGTGGATGGATCGGAAAACGGTCCCACCCTCGAGCGCTTGAAGCAGGAACTGTCCGACTCGATGTCGCGCTCCGAGCAGCCCTCGAACCGCTGGGATCGTAACCGCGATCGTGGTGGTGACCGGGATCGTGGAGCAGATCGTGGAGCGGATCGCAGTCCTGATCGCAGTCCTGATCGCAGTGCAGAACGCAGTGCAGAACGCAGTGCAGAACGCAGTGCAGAACGCACTGCTGATCGTGGTGCCGATCGTGTTGCGGAGAAGGTGGAAGAGCGGGTTGCAGATCGCGTCGATCGGCTGCCTGGCGAACGCCTGTCCGGCGAACGCATCGCCTCTGCCGACCGGCCTGCCCTTGACCGTCCTCCGCTCGATAGACCTCCGCTCGACCGTCCTCCCCTCGACCGTCCTCCCCTCGACCGTCCTCCACTCGGAGACCGTCCTCCTCTCGGAGATCGTTCCCCTCTCGGAGATCGTTCGCTGGGTGATCGTCCCCAAGGCCGTGAAAGCCGCTGGGAACGCCGTGATCGTCGTCGTGATGAACGCGGTGGTACGGATCGTATCGCGAGTGATCGGGTTGGCGGTGACCGTGGTGGTCGCGACCGCATCGATCAGCCGCGCCAGCAACAGGCCCAGTCGAACGAACCGCGCGTCACTCAGGAGATCAACGCCGCATTGCCTCTCGTCGAACGCTCTCTACAGACTCTCGAACGCCGTGGCGTTCAGGCGCAACTCGGGCTTCTCAAAAGCACGATGATGCAACTGGACCCCACCTTCCACGAACGTGGATTCGGCGCAGCGAGCTTTAGCGACTTCATCGACAAGCTCAACAAGGCGGAATTGATTGACGTTCAGGGCTCGGGCGGTAAGCTCACGATTGAACGCCGGGGCGGTGCCAACGCCAGACCCCTACCCGAACCCACAGAAGCTCTTCCTCTCTTGCGTGACGCCCTCGAGGCCCATCGCTATGAAATGGAAATGGGCGACGGTGTGGAACCGGGCGATCTCGCAGTATGGATCGCTACCGAACACCCCGGCTTTGAAGCCCGTTCCTACGGCTTCCCCGGCTTCAATGAGTTCTTGACCTTCTCCCAGAACAAGGGCGTCGTCAATCTCAAGACCGAAGCCGAGCGTGGCCTGGTCGTTTACCTCGGCCGCGAATTCTTCCCGCCCCCCGCCCCCAAGGCGAAGAAGGTGGAAGAATTCTACAGCCCCTATGATGACGTGCAGCCTTATGTAGAAGGTCAGCCCAGCATCGCCGAGCCCAATCCTCCGCCGGTCAAGGCGAAGAAGGCCGTTCGCGCCCGCAAAACGACCACAACGGCCAAGAAGTCGTCTTCCGCCGCTGCTACCAGTCGCACTCGCAAGAGAAAGATCGACTAAGTGATCGAGCGTCTGTTCCCCCCTGGGGTACCGGCACCGAAGAACCCGTACTCGCCAGCCGTCAAGGCTGGCGGGTTCATTTTCGTTTCGGGCCAGATCCCCATGGATGCGGCCACATCGGAGATGAGCTACGGCGACATTCAGCATGAGGCCCGGCTTACCCTGAACAACATCAAGAGAATTCTCGATGGTTCTGGTGCCTCGCTCGCGCAAGTCGTAAAGGTAAACGTTTACCTTGCCGACGAACGCGATTTCGCTCAAATGAATGAAGTCTACATCGAGTTTTTTGGCAAAGACCGTCCCGCCCGCACTACTATCGGTTGCAAGTTCGCCAACCCAACCATGAAGGTTGAAATCGACTGCATCGCCTTCGTAGGCTAATCGCGCAACTCGGCGATGGTGGCGCCTGTGCCACCCTCCGCCGCAGTTGCAACAAAGTATCGGGCCACATGCGGATGTTTGGCCAACATCTGCTGGATGGCCTTTTTTAGTACCCCAAAGCCATGGCCGTGGATGATCCGCACCCGGGCAATGGAACCCAGCGACGCCTTGTCGAGAAACCGGTCTACATTTTCGAGTGCCTCTTCGGAATTCTGCCCGATCACATTGATCTCGCGCGTTGGCGTATCCCAGGTTGGCCCCGGTTCAAAGCGCACATTGCTGGGCAATTTCTTCGTCGCAATTGCAGCGGCTGCATCCGACATTACCTCAAGAATTTCTTCCCGATCCACCTGCATCTTAAGAAACCCGGCCTGCACTTCTACCCTCTTGTTGTCGAGCAGCCGCAATACCTGCGCCGGCTCGCGCACGCCTTCAATCCGCACCTTCACACCTACTGCCAGCTTAGGGCCACTCGCAACGGCCGCCTGACCCTCCGGGCGCATCGCACTTTGAACATCCGCCGTGAATTCCCGTTTGAATCGTGCCGCCTTCAACTGCGCTTGCTCCGTAGCCTTGCGCGTGTCCGTACTCGTCTTGATGTCTTCAATCGTCGCCCGCGAATTGCGGTCGAACTCGTTGAGCAGCTTACCTGTCTTGGCTTCAAACTCTCTCACCCGCTGCGCGTCGCGCTTCTGAAAGCGATCTTCCAGATCGCGCTCGCGCCGCGACAATTCATCGTTCTTCAATCGCCATTCGCTCTCGATTGCCGTTGCCGATTCCAGCTTCTGGTTCAACTCATTCAAAAATCGCGAAATGTCCTGATCGCGTGTGCTCATCGAGGCTCGCGCACGTTCCATTACTTCGGGCAAAATTCCGAAGCGCGCAGCCGTATCGAGACCGGCGGACTTGCCCGGAGCTCCCACTCTCAGCTCAAAGGTAGGCAGCAAAGTCGCATCGTCAAAACCCATCGATCCGCTCAACACTCCGTCGTGATTCACGCCGTAAATCTTGAGCGTTAGCAGGTGCGTCGACGCCAGCGTAAAACAGCCGTCGCGGTGAAAGCGGTCGACAATCGCAACCCCAAGCGCGCCGCCTTCTTCGGGGTCGGTCGATCTGCCAATCTCGTCGAGGATCACCAGGCTGTCTGGCGTTGCCTGCTCCAGCAGCTCGGCCACATGGCGCATATGCGAGCTAAAGCTGGATAGGCTGGTTTCAATCGACTGGCTATCTCCAATATCGGCGAGAATCTGGTCGAAGATCGGCAGCGTCGCTTCGGCCGCAGGCACTGGCAGCGCGCTCTGCGCCATCAGCGCCAACAAACCCACCGTCTTCATGGCTACCGTCTTGCCACCTGTATTCGGACCACTAATCAGCAGCGTTCGCTTTGTTTCCTCAAGATCGAGATCGAGCGCTACCGCACTCATCCGCTTGCGCCGCAAGACATCGGTGAGCAGCGGATGTCGCGCCTGCTTGAGATGCAGGGTACGTTGAACATCCGTCGAAAACTCAGGGATCGTACAACGAAATTCGGCGCCGAATCGCGCCTTGCCGAAAACAAATTCCAGCGCTCCCAATACATCTACGGCCTGCGCAATCTCCAAATGCTGCTCCCGCATTTTCGCGGTCAACTCGCGCAAGATACGGTGACACTCGCGCAACTCTTCTTCAATCAACCGCACGAGTTCGTTGTTGAGTTGAATCGTCTCCAGCGGTTCAACGAAGACCGTCTGCCCCGACCCGCTCGCCCCATGCACCACTCCTTGCACACGACCCTTGAAGTTCGCCGCCACCGGGACCACAAAGCGGTCGCCGCGCACGGTGACGTAGTCGTCCTGCATCACACCGTCGTCGCGATGTGCGCGCATAAAGCGTTCGAGTGAACCTTGTATCGATTCTTTCTGTCGGCCCAGTTCCTGCCGCAATCGCTTCAACGCCACACTCGCATCGTCTTCGAGCGTGCCATCCGGACGCAGCTTGCCATCGAGGAAGCGCAGCAGGAGCCGGAAATCGGAAATCTTTTCCGCCTTCTCCCAAAGCAGGGGAAAGCGATGCGGAGACTCGCTCAGCCCCAGCCGAAATTCTGTCGCCCGCTGCAACCAGGTGCGGACCGCAAGAATTTCCAGACCTTCCAGCACCGCCCCTTCAATACGCACCCTGGCCACTGCTTCGGCTACATCCTGCAAATCGTTAAAACGAAGCCGCGGCAATCCTGCATCTTCGTTTTCTCCTTCGGTGAGAAAACTGAGCGCCTCCCGCACTTCGGCGAGACTGGCCTCAAGCGCAGTCCGATCCGTTGTCGGCTGCATTGCCTCAAGCTCCCGCCGCCCGGCGGCCGAAGACACATAGCGCCCCACAAGGGCGCGCAGGCCTTCATACTCTAATAGCTCTTGGCTCCAGTTCGGCATCGTTCCACAACTTCCAATGTGCCCGGGGTGATGGGCAATTCTTTCAATTCTTCCGGCGAAAACCATCGCACATCGGCCGAGTCGCTCCCGGCGCGCAGGCTTCCCCCGCACACCTCGCAGACATAATCGAGCAGCACATAGTGATACTCGATCTCGCCTGCTGCGTCCGGCATGATGCGCTCAAAGATCTCACCAAATCGCACTACTCTTACTTCAAGATTTGTCTCTTCGAGAACTTCGCGGCACACAGCGTCTTCCACCCGTTCCCCAGCTTCAACTGCTCCTCCGGGTAGGCTCCACCAGCCCTTCAGCGGCTCATTGCCCCGCTGCACAAGCAGCACAAGATCGCGGTCGAATACCAACGCGCCAACACCAAGAATGGGCTTGGCTGGATAGCGCCGGACATCGGATTGCACTACTATTCGCTCACGGCTCCCTTAACCTTCATCCTCGCACGATAGACGCTTGTCTTCGCCGTAATGTAAAGTGTCATCCGGTCGGCGTCGCCAAAAGCCATGTTCGAAGGCTTCTCCCCCATATGGATTGTATGCAGCGCTTTTCCCTGCGGCGAAAAGATATACACATGATTGGCCGCAACATAGACGTTGCCCTTCTCATCCGTGCGCAGTCCATCCGGCACCCCGTCCAGTCCTTCCAGAAAAACACGCTCGTTGCCCGCCTTGCCCCGGCTGTCGAGGTCATAGGCGTAGACCTTGCGTTCGTCCGAATTGGCCACATAGAGAATGCGCCCGTTAGGGGAAAGCGTCACTCCATTGGGGCGGCCTTTCGGCTTGGCAATCAAACTCAACTCACCCTTCGGGCTCATATGGTAAACGCCGTGGAAGTCCATTTCGCGCACCTCCGACTGCGCGCCAAAAGCAGGATCGCTAAAGTAAACCTGCCCGTCTTTCCGCACGACAATGTCGTTCGGCCCGTTAAAGCGCTTACCCTCAAAACGCTCTGCAAGCACTTCTACTTTCTTCTCATCATTTGCCGAAAGCCGAACAATCCGGCGTCCCTTCCCCTCCGCAATCAGCAGGTGGCCGTCCGCATCATAGGCGAGCCCACTCGCCCCGCCTGCCTGCTCCAGGTACTTGCCAAGGCCCTTTCCCGATTGGTAAGCGAGGACCATATTGCTCGGCACCTCGCAAAACAGCAAACCATCAATGTACTTCGACCACAAGGGTCCTTCTGTAAACCGATGTCCCCCAGAGACTTTCTCAAGTTGTATGCCGGAAAAGTCCTGCCCCAGCGCGAGGCAGGCGATCCAAAAAAAGCCGAATCGCATTCGCTTGATTCTACATCCTAACGGTGGGAAAGTAGAATCAAGTCAATGTCGATCAAATATTGGGTGATTGCTCCTGCCAGTTTCGGCTTTCTCTTGCTGGCTGATACACCCCCAGTGAAAACGAAACCCGTGAACCCCGCCTACGCAAAAACGATCATCGAATATCGCCAGACTATTGAGACCACTCTCAAGTCCGACACTGGCTGGTTGACGGTCGCGGGGTTGCACTGGCTCAAGCCAGGCGAAACCAGCTTCGGCAGCGGCGCGAAGAATGCCTTCGTTCTGCCGTCTGGAAAGTCTCCGGCAAAAGCAGGATCTTTCCACTTCGACGGCAAGAAAGTAAGCCTCAAACCGGAGCCTGGTGCGGGGCTGCTGGTAAATGGCAGGCCCTTCTCCGGCGGCGCGCTGATCGACGATGGCAACGAGAAAAAGGCTGATCTCGTGACGCTTGGTGATTTGACAATGATCGTGATTGAGCGTGGCGGCAAAGTCGGCATCCGCTTACGCGACAAGTCGAGCAAATACCGCAAGGCGTTCACGCACCGCAGTTGGTTCCCCGTAAAGACGGAATACAAGATCAGCGGCAAGTTCCTCCCTTACCCGCAGCCCAAAAAGCTCCGCGTCGCCACTGTGATTGAAGGTGTCGTCGAAGAGCATGAGAGTCCCGGTGAGATCGAAATTTCCCTCGGCGGCAAGACGCACAAGCTTCAGGTGTTGAAGGCAGCCGATAATCAGCTCTGGTTGCTCTTCCGCGACAAAAGCAGCGGCAAGGCGACCTATCCTGCCGGCCGCTTTCTGTATGGAGAACTCGCCAGGGACAACACGGTGAACTTCGATTTCAACAAGGCCTACAATCCCCCTTGCGCCTATACGCCCTTTGCCACCTGCCCGCTGCCTCCGCGTCAGAATCATCTGACAGTGGCCGTCGAAGCAGGTGAACTCACCTACCACTTGGAGCCTTAACCTGAAAATTGCAGTCGGGCGATGTGCCCTCCCGGAAGCCGTCTCGGACCGCTGGATCTGTTTGGGCCAAAGCAACAGCCGAAAGGAGGTCAAGATTTGCGGAAGCTGCCCTCGCTCTTGCGAATGATCAGACTTGCCCCTGTGAATACAATGCCAAAAAACAGCAGGATCCCGAAGGGAAACCAAAAATCTTCACCCCAACTCAGATTGGGCACCATGTCCCAACGATTTTTCGGAGACATGAAAAATTGGTACTCCCCATTACCTGCGCCGCTGCTCATACCACGATCATGAACTCCTCCCCATTTGCCGATTCCTCCATGCAGCGTCCGTCCCTTCCATGGGAATTCAACTCGATCGTAGGTGTTTTCGGCCAGCTTGGTTGCGGCGTTCGGCGTGACCTCGACACCCGGAATTTTCAATGTCGTATCGAAGGCTATCGATTCCCCCACCTTGTGTGCCGAAACCTGCTCCCACGAGAGAATCCTGTTTGCCATGCCCCAGCCGAACAGT
>JBKJSR010000044.1:0-2545 GCA_046594355.1 Bryobacter sp. | reverse complement strand
GGGTAACTCGAACGGCTGGCTATCCAAAAAGGTCGTATCGAAGACTGAGATTCTCTCCAGGATCACGTCTCATTACGGCTTGAGAGAAACAGGAAGGCAGGGCGGCAGCGCTCCATCGGTGGATTACCAGGTCATCGATGGCGCTGGGGACATCGGGGTAATCGCTTCTGTCACCGAACCCTTTTGCTCGAGCTGTACACGCGCGAGATTGACAGCCGACGGAAAACTCGTGACGTGTCTGTTCTCCGCACGCGGCCATGATCTGAAGGCAATGATAAGAAACGGGGCCAGTGACGATGAGGTCCGTGACGTGATCGGCGCGGTGTGGAGGGTAAGGACGGACAGGTACTCCGATGAAAGACTGGAAGCAATGAAGCCGGGCCATGGGTATGAGGCGAATGCTCATAAGAAGATCGAGATGATCACCTTGGGGGGCTGGCCCGGACGAAATATCCCGGTTCTTGGGGTTCTTCGAAAGCATCATGAAAGTGAGGTACATCCATGCAGGGTTTCCGGATCGAAGCAGATTCTCTCGGTGAGGTGCAGGTCCCGGCCGGCTCTTACTACGGCGCACAAACCGCGCGAGCGGTGGATAATTTCCCCATCAGCGGTCTGGTCTTTCCCCGGCGATTCATTCGTGCGCTGGGGTTGATCAAGCGTGCCTGCGCGCGTGCCAACATGGACCTGGGGGATTTAGATCCCCAGATCGGCCGCGCAATCGTGGAAGCGGCGACGGAGGTCGCCGAAGGCCAATGGGATCGAGAGTTCGTGGTCGACATCTTCCAGACTGGGAGCGGCACTTCGACCAACATGAACGCCAACGAGGTGATTGCCAACAGGGCCGCCGAGATTCGAGGCGTACCCCAGAGCAATCAGGTGGTCCACTCGATCGACCACGTCAATATGTCGCAGTCGTCCAACGACGTGATTCCCACGGCGATCCATATTGCCGCGGCGACTGGCATTACGGAGGAACTGATCCCCGCTTTGCAGCACCTGCAGCAGACGTTGACCGCCAAGGCCGCAGCGTTCGACCCGATCCTGAAGTCCGGCCGGACCCACCTCATGGATGCTATCCCGGTCCGCCTCGGCCAGGAGTTCAGCGGCTACGCTGAGCAAATTACAAAAGGACTTGATCGCGCCGCCCACGCCCGTGACGCCTTGCTTGAGCTAGCTCTAGGCGGAACAGCCGTAGGAACCGGGCACAACCGCCGCCCATGTTTCCCGGAAAAGGCGATCGCCTACCTGACCCAGGACACCGGACTTTCATTCCGGGAAGCGAGCAATCACTTCGAGGCGCAGGGTGCCCGTGACGCTTGCGTCGAAGCCTCCGGAGAGCTGAAAACGATCGCGTGCAGCCTTATGAAGGTGGCTAACGATATACGCTGGATGGCCTCGGGGCCGCGCACGGGCTTGGCCGAAGTCGACTTGCCTGCCATACAGCCGGGCAGCTCGATGATGCCGGGGAAGGTAAACCCGACTGTTTGCGAGGCAGTAACCATGGTTGCGGCGCAGGTGATTGGCCACGACACAACCATCGCCATCTGCGGGATGAGCGGTAACTTTGAACTGAACGTGATGATGCCGGTGATGGCCTATGATCTGCTGGAATCGATCCACCTTCTCTCCTCGGTCAGCCGCGTTTTCGCCGACCGATGTGTCGGCGGCATCACAGCTAATATCGCGCGGTGTGAAGAGACCGTCGAGCGCAACCTGTCGATATGCACGGCGCTGGCTCCGCGGATTGGATATGACAAGGCGGCAGCGATCTCCAAGGAAGCCCACGCAACAGGACGCACCATTCGGGAGGTAGCGCGGCAATGGGGTGTCCTGCCCGATGAGGAGCTCGACGCTCTGCTCGATTTCCTGAAGATGACGCAGCCCGGCGTTCCTGGCCGGAGCGGGTAGAGGCAATAACCCGGCCGGTGGAGATCATAGAATTCTTGAAGTTCTGTGGGGCAGGTGGAGGAATTCATGAATGGCATAGACGACGGCAAAGAGTATTCTGATCGCACCGGGATCGTCATCGTCGGCGGCGGCTTCGGGGCGATGAACGCCGCCATAGCTCTGGACCGCCAGCTTGAGCGCGGTTTGAGAGCCGAGGTGACACTTATCAGCCGCAACAATTTCTTTCTCTTCACCCCCCTCCTGGCGGAGGTCGCCGCCTCTCTCATTGAGCCCCGGCACGCAGTAAATCCGATCCGCCGGATGCTCAGCCGGGTCCGGTTCATTGAGGGGACGGTCGAGGAGTTGGACCCTGGCGGGCGGACAGTGCGATTTGTAGACAAGAACGGCCGTTCCTGGTTGCTCTCCTACGAGCACTGCGTGCTCGCCCCCGGGGGAGTCACCGAGTTCTTCGGGATCCCGGGTCTGGCAGAGAACGCGCTAACGCTCAAGACCCTGGGGGACGCCGTCCGCATCCGGAATCGCATCATCAACCTACTGGAGCGAGCAGCGCTTCTCCCGAAGCAGGAGCGTCGGCCCCTCCTGACCTTTGTTGTGGTCAACGGGGGGCTGAACGGGATTGAAGTCCGGGGCGAACTTC
>JBKJSR010000768.1:0-11374 GCA_046594355.1 Bryobacter sp. | reverse complement strand
AGCCGTCTCAGCCCGCAGGATGCGCGGCCCCAGACTGGCCGGTTTCCACAAGGCAGCCGTAGCCAGGCCGCGTTCCTCCACTGTCCACCCGCCTTCGGGGCCAATCAGCAGACTGATCGCACTGCCACTCTTCGCAATCGTTGCCAGCCCCACCGCTTCCCGGTTCTCATCGAGAAAAATCCTCTGCCCCTCGGCCTTCGCCACCACATCCTTAAAGCGCATCACAGGGCTGATTTCAGGCAGAAACACCCGCCGCGACTGCTGGCTACTCTCAAGCGCAATGCGCCGCCACCGCTCCAGCCTCTTCGATACCGCTCTGTCGAGGCCATTCTCGCTGCGCGCGCTATGCACGGGGACGATTCGATCCGCTCCCAACTCGGTGGCCTTCCCGATTCCCCATTCAAAATGCTCAAACTTGATGATGCCCGCGTAGAGATGGATCGGCGGGCTCTCTCGCTCGGCTGGCAACGTCTCCACAATCTCGAAGCGCACCAGATCCTTTTGCGCTTCAATCACCTTCGCCAGGTACTTCTGCGCATTGTCCGAGAGCTCATACACTTGCCCCGGCTCCACGCGCAGCACCCGCGAAAGATGCCTGGCTTCTTCGCCACGCAACTCCGCGTGACCGCTCTGAACTTCTGTTACAAAAAATAATCGGCGTGCCATAAGCTATGGTGTTTTTATGATTGCTTACCTCCGGGGTACATTGCTCGAAAAATCTGCCGGCACCTTAATCGTTCTCGCCGGAGGTGTTGGCTACGAGGTCGATGTCCCCATCAGTACCTACTCGGCCCTTCCCGGCGCAGGCGAGGAAATCAGCCTCCGAATCTACACCAAAGTGAGCGACGACGCGATTTCGCTCTATGGCTTCCTCACCGCAATCGAGAAGCGGGCCTTCGAAAAATTGATCACTGTCGGTGGCATCGGCCCCTCGCTGGCAATCAAGGTATTGAGTGGCATCTCAGTGGAAAATCTGGTCGCCTGCCTGCGCGGCGGCGACGTCGCCAGTCTCACCCGCATCCCGGGCATCGGCAAAAAAACCGCCGAGCGCATGATCGTGGAACTCCGGGACAAGCTCGAAGACCTGCCCTCCGGCCCGGGCGGAATAATTCGCACCCTCACCGGCCCCGCCGCCAGCTTCTCGCCACTCGAGCAGGACGTTCTCTCGGCTCTCGTCAACCTCGGCTCGCCCGCCGCCGCCGCTGAACAAGCCGTCGCCAAGGCCAAGGCCATCGTAAAGTCAACCAGCTTCGAAGAACTCTTTCGCAAGTCTCTGGAGTTGGTACGCTAACCTGAGGTTGCATGATGGAACGAGGCATTGTCGCGGCGGATGGGCAGGATGAGGATCGCCTCTTTGAAGCCTCATTGCGGCCAAGAAGTCTCGCCGAATTTACCGGGCAGGTAAAACTCAAGAAAAACCTCTCCATCGCGATCGAAGCGGCAAAAATGCGCGACGAAGCCATGGACCACGTACTGCTCTACGGCCCGCCCGGCCTCGGCAAAACCACCCTCGCCACCCTGATTGCCAACGAACTCGGCACAGCCTTCGAACAAACCGCCGCACCCGTGCTGCAAAAGAAGCTCGACCTCACCGGCCTGCTCAGCAACATCCGTTCGAAGCAGGTCTTCTTCATCGACGAGATCCATCGCCTCGCCCCCGACGTCGAAGAAATGCTCTATTCGGCCCTCGAAGATTTCCGCGTCGACATCATCGTTGGTGCCGGGCCCGGCGCGCGTACCCACTCTCTCCCTGTCCCCAAATTCACCGCCGTCGGCGCCACCACAAGGCTCGGCAACATCAGCGCTCCTCTCCGCGGCCGCTTCGGTCTCGTCTTGCGCCTCGATGTTTACGGGCCCGAAGAACTCTCCGGAATCGTGCGCCGCTCGGCGAAAATTCTAGGCCTCACGATCGAAGATCTGGCTTCCGAAGAAATCGCCCGCCGCAGCCGTGGCACTCCCCGCATCGCCAATCGCCTACTCCGCCGCGTCCGTGACTTCGCACAAGTCAAGGCCAAAGGCTTGATGTCCCACCAGGTCTCGATCGATGCGCTCGATCTGCTCGAAGTCGACCCGCTCGGCCTCGATGAAGTGGATCGCCGCATCATGCTCTGCATCCTCGACAAGTTCGATGGCGGCCCCGTCGGCCTCAACACGCTCTCGAGCGCACTGGACGAAGAGGCCATCACGATCGAAGAGGTCTACGAGCCGTACCTGATCCAGCAGGGCTTCATCGACCGTACCTCTCGTGGCCGCATCGCCACCGACCGCGCCTTCGACTATTTCGGCGTCACCCGCCGCCGTCCTATTCCTCCTCCGCAAAACGTTCTCTTTTAACCCGCAGTACTGCGAAATTATTCCCGGCAAAGGCATTCGCGATCTGGCTAGCATCCCTGCCACCACGAATCAAAAAGTTGCGGCAATCCATCCCATGAACATCGCCCTCTTTGCACAACACGGCTATTCGCGCGAACCCGGCATCTCCCACTCTGGAGCGCACACCACGGTCTGCATCGAAGCCTGTAGCAAACCCCTAAGAGCGTCGCTACCCAGGGGTGTTTTCATCCCGATCGTCGACTGGCGAAAAATCGCGGCAGCCATCAAACTACTTCAGTAGCGAGCGCAGCATCCAGGCCGTCTTCTCATGAGCTTGCATCATTCCAGTGAAAAAGTCCTGTGTACCGACGTCGCCAAACCCATCCGCAGCCTTCTCCAAGTCCACGCGCAATGCCCGAATCATTGCCTGATGATCGGCCAGCAAATTCTCGATCATCTCTTTCGCGCTAATCTGCGCCCCTGAATCTTCCTTCAACCGCGCATCGCCTAGGAACTCCTTGAAGCTCCCCGGCGAGTAAATTCCGAGTGAGCGAATCCTCTCGGCAACTGCGTCGAGTGTCTCATCCAGCTCCTCGTACTGTCCTTCAAAGAACTTGTGCAAGTCGTGAAACTGAGGCCCCTCGACATTCCAGTGATACTTGCGCGTCTTGGTGTAGAGAATATATTCGTCCGCGAGGCAAGCCCGCAGCAACTCTGCCACTCCGGCTCTTTGAGCCTCTTTCAAACCGATGGAAATGTCACTCATATGGGATGAGATGCTGTTGGCGGCTTGATAGACTCTGTCTTAATGGATTCCGAGCAGTTTCATATTGTTGGCCAGGCTTCCGGTCCGGGCATACCCTTGCATTCCGAGCGTTCCGGCCCCGCGCCCCGCATTTCCTCGATCCTGATCAAGCCCGCCTCCGCCGTCTGCAACCTCGATTGCTCCTACTGCTTTTACCTCGACCGCGATCTGGACCCCTACACGGATCTGCCCCAACGCCGCATGTCCGACGAAACGCTTGAACGCCTGGTCGATAGCTATCTCTTCTACTCCTACCCCAACTCGACCTTTGCCTTTCAGGGCGGCGAACCCACCCTTGCCGGTCTGCCCTTCTATGAAAAACTCGTCGGCCTGCAGCAGCGGCTGGGTCGCGATGGCCACAGTGTCTCCAACGCCCTCCAGACCAATGGCGTCCTGCTCGACGACAACTGGGGCCAACTCTTTCATCAATACAATTGGCTGATCGGACTTTCGCTCGACGGCCCTGAGGAAATCAACGACAAATACCGTTACAACAAAGAGGGCCACGGCACCTTCAAATGGGTCATGCGCGGCATGGAGGCTCTCCAGCGCAACAAAGTCGATTTCAACATCCTCTGCGTTTTGAGCAAAGCGAACATCGACAAGCCTAAGGAACTCTACAAGTTCTACAAGAGCCTGGGCGTCGACAACATCCAGTACATCCCGCTCGCCGAATTCGGTGGAGCGAGCAAGGGCATGCCCTTCACTGTCACCCCGGAAGAATATGGCAAGTTCCTCGTCGAGACTTTTGAACTCTGGTGGCCCGAACGCCGCAAGATGCGCATCCGTTTTTTTGACAACATCGCTGAAGCCATTGCCGGTCAAAAACCCGGCAACTGCACCATGCATGAAACCTGCGACAGCTACGCGGTAGTCGAGTACAACGGCGACGTTTTCCCCTGCGACTTCTTTGTCGAAAGCGGCTGGAAGCTCGGCAACGTAAACCTCGACTCCTGGTCGGAGATTGCCCGCCGTAACCGCCGCTACAGCTTTGCCGAAAAGAAAACCCTTGCTCACCCGGACTGCCAGGTATGCGAATACCAGTCCATCTGTCATGGTGGCTGCCCCAAATTTCGCCACGGCCCCAACGGCCAATTTGAAGACCTCGACTATTTCTGCAAGTCCTACAAGATGATCTTCGAACGTGCGGTCGGCCCCTTGCAGACTGAACTGACAAAGCTGATGGGCCGCGAGATTGTCATGCCCGGCAAGCACTCAATCAGCGCCTATTAACTGGCTGCCGCCTTCGCGAATCGTGTCTCCGCAAAATGGCCAAGCCGAAGAAGCGGCCATCGCTGCTACCCGCTCGCAAGGATCGAATGAACCGTCCCTTCGATCCTTGCCCTTTCAGCGCCTCCGCCAATCGAACGCATTGAAGCGGTCGCGGTACTAACCAACAGGCTCCACCTTCACGATCCGTTCAATGCGCACCATCCCGATCCGGTTGCGCTCCATCTCGAGCACCGTATAACGCCGGTCGCCCTCTTCTACCTGCTGCCCCACTTTCGGAATCACGCCCAGCCGGAAAAGAATAAAACCGGCCAGCGTCTCAAAGCCCGCATCCGCCGGCAGCTCAATACCAAACTTGGTTTCAAGATCCCGCGTCGGCGTTGACCCATCCAGCTCAAGCTCATCGGAATCCATCTCCTGCTCGATCACCACCAGATCGTGTTCATCCTCGATCTCGCCAAAGACCTGCTCGAAAACATCTTCCAGCGTCAGCACACCGCTGATGGCGCCAAACTCATTCACAACGAGCGACATGTGCGCGCGATTGTGCCGGAACTCATCGATCAGATCGCTTAGCGATTTCGTTTCGGGAATCACCGGAAGCTTGCGTACATGCTGTTCCAGGCGAAAAGGCTTTACCGGCCTCCGGCCTTCCGTCGCCAGGCGCCGTTCCTGCCAAACCACCAGCAGGTCCCGAAAGTGAACGATGCCAATGATGTTGTCCGGAGAGTCTTTATACACCGGCACGCGAGAATAATGGTGATCGCTCATCGTCTTGAGCAGCACATCAAGGGGCGCATCGATGGGCAGGCAAACCATACTGTTGCGTGGCGTCATCACTTCGCGCGCTACAAGTTCGCGCAACTCCAACAGGCGGTCAATCGCCTGCGCTTCAAAATTAGAAACCGTGTGGTGTTCGAGAGACGACTCCACGATATGACGGATCTCTTCGAGCGAATGAATTCCATGCGCTCCCTCTTGCGGCAATCCCAAAAGCCGCGAGAAGAAATTCGACAGGCGCTCAACGAGAAACACAAGCGGTGCCAGCGCCCGGTTCACCAGCAGCAGCAGTGGTGCGCTCAGCAGGCTGACGCGTTCCGAAGCGCTGATCCCCAGATTCTTCGGCACAACCTCACCCACGACAACCAGCAGCAGCGTCAGGAAAACAAAGCTCACCAACAGAGAGAAAATCTCCACCAGATATGCATACTCGGGTGGTACCAGCGGTATCAATGCCGCCCGCAGCCATTGATTGATTACCTCTTCACCAGCTACTCCCATCGCAAGGCTCGTAATGCTGATGCCCACTTGTACAACACTCAACATCCGTTCCGTATTCGCCAGCAGCTTCATGGCAGCCAGCGCTCCAAGATTGCCTTCTGCGGCGAGCTGTTTAATGCGGGGCCTTCGCACGCTTAAAAGCGCAATTTCCGAGCACGCAAAAAACGCGTTGACGGCCGTGATCCCGCCCAACAACAACAGGCGCATCCCGATATTTGAATTGGCTTCCATTAGACTTTGATTAGGTGCGACGCGTTTTCAAATATACCAACGCCTTGGCGGCAATCCTTTTGATTGCCGCCCTCGGCATGTTTTACCGCTACATTTGGCAGAGTCTTCCCGAGACTTCCGGCGAGCTGGCTCTCGCCCTGACAAAGCCCGCCACAGTAACTCGCGACGAGCATGGCATCCCTCACATCGAGGCCGCCACCATCGAAGACGCCATCTACTTACAAGGCTATGTTCACGCTCAGGATCGCTTCTGGCAGATGGAAGCAACCCGCAGGCTCGCCGCAGGCGAAATGGCCGAACTAGTCGGGCAGCCTGCGGTCGAAAGTGACATTCAAGCCCGCCAATTGCGCTTGCGCCGCCTTGCAACCGCAATGGTCGAGGCTCTCGAACCAGAAGATCACAAGTGGCTTGCCGCCTACGCAAGAGGCGTAAACGACTGGCTCAATTCCCATCTCGACCGTCTCCCTCTCGAAATCCGCGCCCTCAACTTCACTCCCCGCCAGTGGGTCATTGCCGACTCCTTCCTTCTCATTCTTCACATGTTCCGCCAGCTCTCCACCAGTTGGACCATCGAAGCCGATCAACAATTGCTGCTCTCCCGCGGCGGCAATAGCGACAAGATCCGCACCCTCTTCCCGACTCGCAGCGGTACCGAAATCATGCCGGGCTCAAACGCCTGGGTCCTCGCCGGATCGCGCAGCAAAACCGGCAAGCCAATCCTCGCCGGCGACCCGCACCTGCAGCAGAGTTGGCCCAGCACCTTTTACATCAATCACCTCAAGGCCGAAAATCTCGACGTCATCGGCGGCTCTCTTCCCGGTGCCCCAGCCGTCGTCATCGGGCATAACCAGAAGATCGCCTGGTCCATGACTACCCTCCACTTCGATGTGCAGGATCTCTACTTCAACGACAACCGTCTCATTGGCATCGATCAGGAAACGATCCGCGTCAAGGGCGGACGCAGCATCGAGTTGAAGTTGCAGATCACCCCGCATGGCCCGGTTCTCGATCGCAACGGTGCCCGCTACGCCATGCAGTGGACCGCCTTCAACTCAAAATTTCCTTTAGTCTTTCGTCGCTTGAACCTGGCTCAAAACTGGGATCAGTTCCGCACCGCCCTCTCCCTCTTCCCTGGTCCCAGTCACAATTTCCTCTACGCCGATGTCGATGGCAATATCGGTTATCAGGCCGCCGGCAGCATGCCGATCCGCAAAACTACCGAAAGCGGCCTTCCCCTCGACGCGCGCGATCCCGCCAATGAGTGGCAAGGCTTCATCCCCTTTGCCGATCTGCCCTCAGCCCTCAACCCCAAAAATGGCGTTCTGATTAGCTCAAACCAGAACCCCTTCCCGAAAGACTTCAAGTATCCCGTCGCTGGAGTGTTCACCCCACCCTACCGCCAGCGCCAGATCGCCAATCTCCTAGCCCATCAGGACAAATGGCAGCCTGTCGAGATGGCCGCCATCCAGAAGGATGTCTACTCCGCCTTCCATCATTTCCTGGCGAAGGAACTCGTAAAGGCTGGACGCAGCCGCAAGTCTTCCCGCGAAGATTTTACCGCCGCTATCGAGGTTCTCGACACCTGGAATGGCCAGATGGAAACAGGCCTCGCCGCGCCCATGATCGCGAGTCTGGCCTTCGAAGAAATGAAGCGGGCCGTGATGCGCGGCGCCACTCCCCTGGATGTCCCCTTTGCATCCCACTTCGCACCGTCGATCATCGAAGATCTCCTCCGCAGTCGTCCCAAAAGCTGGTTCGCCGATTACGATCAGGTCCTCGTTCAGGCCTTGCTCGACAGCCTCGATACGGGGATCAAACAGCAGGGCAAGAATCCAAAATTCTGGGACTATGGCCGTTACAACCGCATCGTCATCTCCAATCAGGTTCTCGGCGAAGCCGTCAATATCGGCAGGTTCGTTTCTCCGTCCTGGATGCCCTTCGCCGCTTCGCTACGCACTCTCCGCCTGCCACTCCTCGACAACTATGTCCAAGCCGGGCCTGCACCGCTCAGCGGCTCCACCCAGACAGTTAAACAGGTGAGCAATCGAGTGGGTCCGGCCTTCCGCTTCATCGCCGACACGTCCGATTGGGACAAAAGCTACTTCACCCTCACCCTCGGTCAAAGCGGCAATGTCTTCTCAAAACACAGTAAGGATTATTGGGAAAGCTGGTACAACGGCCTGCCCGTTTCGCTCCCCTACAAACAAATTCGGGCGGAGGCCGTTTTGCGGCTCCGCCCGAGATAGCGTTCGAGTTTTTTGAGATTTATTTCAACGCTTTTTCGATGGCCGTGACCAGCTTCGCATGCATCGGGTCCACACCCGATTCAAAGCGTTCAATCACTTTGCCGTCCTTACCCACCAGAAACTTCGTGAAATTCCATTTCACGTCGCCACCGGTCTTCGTCAGATAGCTGTAAAGAGGAGCGATCTTCGACCCCTTCACTTCCACCTTCGACATCATCGGAAAGCTCACATCGTAGTTGCGCTTGCAGAAGGTCGCGATTTCCTCGTTCGATCCCGGCTCTTGCGAACCGAAATTATTGGCAGGGACGCCAACGATCAAAAAGCCTTGGTCTTTATACTTGCGGTAAAGTGCTTCGAGGCCTTTATACTGCGGCGTGTATCCGCACTGGCTGGCTACATTGACGAACAAAACGGGTTTGCCGCCAAAATCCTTTAAGGCAACAGGCTTGCCATCAATCGAATTCATTGTAAATTCAAACGTGGACTCTGCTGCTGACATGGTGAGAAGGGCTCCGAGGAAAAGAGATACTGGAAATTTCATCACTCTCATAGATGCTCCAGACATCGAAAAAGTTAGGAAGAATTTTGGCCAACCCTGAAATCGACTCAAAAAGTAGAAAGCGCCAGCAATGGGCCTGGTACTCCTACGACTGGGGGAACTCCGCGTTTTCCACTACCGTCGTCACGCTTTTTCTTGGCCCCTACCTCACTTCTCTGGCCAAAATCGCAGCGGGTGCCGACGGCAGAATTCATCCCTTCGGCCTATCCATCGAGCCGCGCGCACTTTGGAGTTACCTGATTGCGCTTTCGGTGATCTTACAGGTTCTCTGCTTGCCGCTGGTTGGTGCCATCGCCGATTACGCTCGCCGCAAGCGCGAGATGCTCGGCGGCCTGGCCTTGGTCGGTGTAGTCGCCACCTGCCTGATGATCTTCATGGAGGGCGAAAACTATTTATTGGGGGCCGGTCTATTCTTGGTCGCGAACCTGATGTTCGGTGCCTCCATCGTGGTCTACAACTCCTTTCTGCCCGATATCTCGACACCCGAAGAGCGTGATTCCGTCTCTTCGATTGGCTGGGGCTTCGGCTACCTCGGCGGCGGAGTGCTGCTTGCTCTCAATTTGTATCTCTACGGAAACGCCGAAAAGTTTGGCCTTTCCGAAGGCATGGCCGTCCGCATCAGCCTGTGTTCGGCCGGTATCTGGTGGGGCATCTTCACCGTCCCGGCGCTGCTTGGTCTCCGCAACAGCCTTGCATCCCGCAGTCTGCCCCTGGGAGAAAATTACCTCAGTGTCGGCATCAAACAGGTGGGCACGTTGCTGCGGGACATCCGCCTTTATCCGCAGGCCTTGCTCTTCCTGATCGCCTTCCTGCTCTATAACGACGGCATCCAGACCGTGATCGCCCTCGCCAGTCAGTTCGGTAGCGATCAGCTCGGGATGTCCATGGCATCGCTAACCAAAGCAATTCTCATGGTGCAATTTGTCGCCTTTTTCGGAGCAATGGGCTTCAACTTTCTCAGCAAGTGGATTGGTGCCAAAAACAGCGTCGCCATCAGCCTGATGATCTGGACTCTCACGCTGATCTACATCTGGCTCGCAGTGAAGACCGAGAGTGAATTCTTCATCCTCGCTTTCATCATCGGCATCGTGATGGGTGGCAGTCAGGCGCTGAGCCGTTCGCTCTTTTCGCAGCTCATCCCAAAGGGCCGCGAAGCCGAGTACTTCTCTCTTTATGAAATTTCCGACAAGGGCACAAGCTGGATCAGCCCTCTCGTCTTTGCCCTCGCTCTCGAACTCACGGGCAACTACCGCGTCGCGATTCTTTCACTGATCGTCTTCTTCATCGGCGGCCTGATTGTTCTGCTTCGTGTCAACGTGCAACAAGGGATCCGCGAAGCCGGCAATGCCTGATCGACTCATCGTGGCGCTCGACGGCACTCCGCTGGTTGGCCCTCCAGGTGGCATCCGCCGCTTTACGGATCAACTCCTGCTCAGCTTGCGAAAGGAGTTCCCCGGCGACAACTACCTCGCGCTATCCGACCAGTTCGCCCCTACGCCAAAGGGTCTCGAAAAACGCTGGTGGCTCTATGGACTCAATCGCGGCTTGGCCCGCAGCGGCGCACAAGTCTTTCACGGCACAGACTTTGCCGTGCCTTACCTCTCCCGCCGACCGAGCGTGATGACGGTACACGATCTCTCGCCTTGGCGGGAGCCAACGCCGCTCTCGGCCCGTGTGCGATCCCGAGCCGGCAAACTGCTGCGCTGGCGCATTCCCAAGTTCATCCACACTCCTTCGGAGACAATCCGCCGCGAAGTGATCGAGACTTTCGCTTGGCCGGAAGATCGTGTGGTCTCGATCCCGCTCGCAGCCGCTGATATGTTTACGCCCGAACCGCGCGAAGCGGTTGATCCTTACTTTCTCTACCTCGGCACTCTGGAGCCGCGCAAGAACATTGAAGTCCTCGTCAAGGCCATGGAGCTGCTCTACAAGCAAGGCATACGCATTCCGCTCCTGCTTGCGGGCCAATCCCGCCCCGGCTATGCGCTGGACCAGCATCCGGCGGTCGAGCGGCTTGGTGCACAGGCGGAAGCCGATCTTCCCCGCCTCTACCGCAACGCGGTTGCAGTTCTCTATCCTTCGCACTACGAAGGCTTCGGACTACCGATACTCGAAGCGATGCAATGCGGGGTACCCGTGATCGCCTCCGACATCCCTGTCCATCATGAAGTCGGCGGCGGCGCAGCCCTATACGCATCCCCTCACGATCCCGCCGCCTGGGCCAATCAAATGCAATCCCTCCTCGGCGGCGACCCCCAACGCTCCGCCGCCAGTCTGGCCCGCGCCAACCAATACTCCTGGCAGAAAACCGCCCGCGCCTTCCGGGCCCTCTACGCCCGCTGTCTCACTCACTGAAGCAGATCCAATCACAGGTTTCGTCGCACACCCGCGGGTTTCTCTACGAAATCTCTTTGCGGCACAAACGGATAAACTGATTGGAACGGAGAACACCATGTTTTCAAAACTAAACCGCCGGACACACATGTACGCCGCGCTTTTCCTGACACCGTGGGTGCTGATGTATGCGCTCAGTACCATCGTGATGAACCATCGCGAGCAATTCAAAGAGCATTATGGGGGCGCACTGGTGCAGTGGGAGAAAGAGAAGGAACAGCCATACGCGGGAAAATTTACGCCCGATTCCAATGCGCGGTTCATGGGTGAGCAGATCATGAGGAATCTGCAATTCGAAGGAAATTTCAACGTGTA
>JBKJSR010000744.1:0-5424 GCA_046594355.1 Bryobacter sp. | reverse complement strand
GGATTTGCCGCTTTGGCCGATCCCAGTAAATCATCCGGAGCGGACGGCAATGGAGCCGTCCAGCTCTGGTCTCGGATCACACGGCGCTCGGGTTGCGTCCCCGCAGAGCCCTATCCTACGTGTGACTTGGGCACCCTATCACGTTTGGAAAAAGCTTCCGAAAATAGTTTACACAAAACTCTTGACACTACCCCCGCCGGTCCTGCCGGTCGAATCACAAACCTTTGAGACCGAACCAAAAAGCGCGCCTCCAATCCCCAAAAAAACTCATCCAAATGCGACAACGCCGCAAGTGGGGTTCCCCACAAGCGGCGCTGCAAGCCTGAAAAGCTTAAGACAAAAGAAACCTTATGCGGGAGTCTTCTTCTCTTCCATCTTTCCTTCCTTCTTCTTGCCCTTCTTCTTTTCTTCCTTCTTGGTGTCGTCCTTTGCAAAGGAAACGGTGGCGACACCGGTCAAAAGGGACAGGGCCAGCAGCATGGACATGAAATTTTTCATTGGTTAAATTTTCTCCTAATCGATTCAGCGGTCATAGACTCGCTCATCGAATCTTAGCGGCTCCGCAAGCTTCTTGTACGCAAGATTCAATTAATTTCCATACAGATCCGCCACTCCAACCCTACTATTTTCAGTCGTGCAACCAATCGATAGCCCCGCCAGGCTATAAATACATCCCTGCGCAAGCCAGTATCGGGTTTCAATATCGGCATACCTTGCCGGCGGCTCTCCCATCGTCTCGAAATCCCGCCGTCGTTTTCATCCCAACTATACGGGGATCGAAGAGCCCCATTTTGATTCTCAGCAAGCTCTCCCCATGCAATCCATTGAAAAGAAACCGATCAGCGCCGGGAATTCTGCCAGCCCCGGTGGATCGTCTGTTAAATTCTGTAATCGGAACCCGTCGCAATGCTTATCTCGCCGACCGAATCTACAGCCTTTCAATCGGGTTGCTCCAGTCACCGGCCGTCCATGGTGTATGCACCATTCGAAAGCAACCCGCCGAAAACGGTGATGTCTTTCCTAAAGGTCCTCGGGGCGGAGGCCCGTCTCTTTTCCGGTCTTTGCCATTGCCGCAAGATCAACCTCATCTCCATGGTGGAAACAGAACGTGAAATTCAGCCAGCCGACAGGTTGCAACTTGCGGTGTGAACCGGTCTGCTTCTTCAGAGTCAGCCGATTCTCTGCAAGGCCGCCTAAGCTCGCTTGGCCTTGGTTGCGCTCCAGGTGCTCACTCAGCGAACAGCACACGGTGCGGCTCCGGGACTTCCTCACCGCCCTCAATCATGTCGGCCAGGACTTGGAGCGCAATCGCCTTGACTTTGCGTATGGCCTCGCCTTCGTTCGTGCCATACGCCATTACGCCAGGAAGATCCGGCACTGAGGCTAGAATTCTCCCGTCTTCTTCGCATTCTACTTCTACCCGAATTGGGTCGATGGTCACCATGGCAACTTGTCTGCAACCCACCGCTAGTTTATCGGTCGTGGCGAAGATATCATCGCCACGACCGATCCTGCGTTTCTTGTGGAAATCCTCAAGAAATTCGTAACCGCCCTCTTCCTCCGCACCTAAAGGTTCGACCGGGAAAACCTCCATTTCGTCGTCTTGTTCTTCTTCACAGCCCGCCAAACGATCAATAAGCGGCGTAAGTGGCTGGCTTAGTCGGATGCTGCTACGCTAATGGGTGCGGATGCCCGTCGAGTGATGATCATTGCTTATTTAGCTTCAGAAAATCGGCAACAGGCATCCGCTTTCGATCTGCGAACTCGGGAAATCGCGTTAACCACTCTTTTACGTGCTCTTCAGAACTGAAGAGATTGTTGATCCCTCAACCACCTCCCTGGAAGACAATCGCTTCCGGGGGGAATACTTTTGCTACCTTGCCACGCTCAAATTTCATCCGAATCCGATCTGTGCAGTGCGCACAGGTGTCTTGGATGTCCACCGTATCGTCTGGGTAAGTGCTGTTGACCAACAGCAGAAAATCAACCGCTCAAGCGACTTCGAACTGCTCGCGCCCGTTCACCTCCACATGGTGAGAGAAGAAGTCAATGAACCGAGACGGCTTTCGTGGATACTTGGCATCTACCCGGTAGCCGCCACTGGCTTGAGGCAGTATAGCTCCAAACTGTTGAAGAAACGAAAGCGGACCCCGAAGCGAAGGCCCTGAGACGTTCATCATCTTCGCAATCTCGTCAGGCCGAGCTGCTTCTTTACCTTGTGCTTCCAGGAGAAGAATGGACCGAGCGACTAACTTCTCGGTAGGTGAGAGGGCGATTGTCGTGGTACGGTGTCGTGCCGGTGCCCGATAGCTCATCCGGTTCGCCTCGATGAATTTCGCGAGGCGAAGCCTCGAAGCGTCCGAGAGCTTCATCTTCGTAGCTTCTGCTGCCACCGCAATGCTTGTGGTCCGGTACTCTTTCTCCCAATCCTTGGCCAGGTAATTGAGGACCGTCTTTTCAACACGGGAAAGCGTGCTGGTGTCAGGAGCTTTTTTTACCGCTTCGTTCTGCGCCGTGAGCGAAGCGGTCCATAGGAATGCTGCTGCAAATATTGTTCTTCTCATTTTGAAAACTCCAATCATTCAGCGCAACAGCTCATTTTCGTAACGTCCTTAGTGTATGACAGGGCAACAATTTTGAGAGCTTCGCTCATCGTGGGATAAACGTGCAGCATGTGCGCGAAATCATCAATGGTCGCGCCAAACTTAAGGCCCATGGCAGCTTCGTGAATCACCTCTGCTGCGTTTAGCCCATGCATGGAAACGCCAAGTACCCGCGTGGTTTTAGCGTCAGCCACCATTTTTATGACACCTCTTGTTTCCCTGACAGCGCCTGCTCGCGGGACAAGGGACATCGGAACGATGCGGCAGTCGCATTGAAAACCTGCTGCATTTGCCTCTAAGTCATTCATGCCCACAACACCGACTTGAGGGTCGGTAAAGATGGCACGTGGAATAACCGCGTGGTTCACCTCGCGCTTCTCTCCGCCGAGTGCGTTTCGGGCTGCGATGCCCCCGTCTTGTGCTCCCACAGGTGTTGCCATCTGGCTTCCAGTATAAGAGCCGATAAGGTCTCCTGCGGCATAGATGTCCTCCTCTGAGGTCTGTAGGGAAGCGTTGACCTTTACAAATCCGCGATCATCAAGAACAACGCCAGTCTTTTCGAGCCCAAGCCGATCCGTGTTGGGTCTTCGGCCTGTTGCGACGAGAAGACGCGCAGCCCGAAGCTCTCTCTGCCTTCCTTGAACCTGAAAGGTTATATGGACCTCCCGCTCGTCTCCCTGAACACGGCTCACTTTGGCGTTTGTGAAGATGTCGATGCTCTCCTCGCGAAACACTTCCGCGACAGACTCCGAGATTTCAGGCTCATATTTGGAAAGTATTCTTTCCCCTCGCTGAAGGATAGTGACCTTCGTTCCGAACCGGGAGAACATCTGCCCAAGCTCAAGGGCGATATAGCCCCCGCCTAAGATTACAAGAGACTCGGGCAAGTCCTTTAGCTCCATGTCCTCCTTACTTGTAAGGAGGTCGCTCGTAAGAAATGGCGTCTTGTTGAGGCCCGGAATCTCGGGGATAGAAGGAGTAGTGCCGGTGGCGACAAGAAAGCGGCTCCCCGTAAGCACGTGCTCTCCGACTGTCACCTCACGCCGACCCGTAAAGGACGCCTCGCCCATGAACACTTTGATCTTGTCAGAATCCGCGACGATGCTTTGGTACTTCTTGTCTCGGTAGTCGTGAATGACTTCATCTTTCTGCTCAATGAGAGCTTGAAAATCGAGGCTCATCGAAGTCGGGCTTAACCCTGGATAGCGGGGGTTTCTCGAATCGTAGAGAATCTTTGCTGCTTCAATCAAGTTCTTCGAAGGGAGGCATCCCCGATTGACGCATGTGCCGCCAAGGGTTCTTACCTCTGTCATGGCAGCAGTTTTTCCAAGCTCTGCTGCACGAAGTGCTGCGGCAAAGGCGGTCGAGCCGGAGCCAAGAATTACAAGGTCAAACTGTTCTGCCATAAGAATCCTTTGTTGTTTTGAAACCGCTTAAGAATTGGATCGGTTTCTCCTGTTGAGAGTGCATCGTCCTTCATTCCAAGGGCATGTGGCGCACCCTCGCTTCAAGTACCACGCAAAACCTACCGCCCCCATGACGGCAAGCAGTGCTCCGATAATTGGCCAGGACGGGAATACAAACGAAAGCGACACGCCCGAAAGAAGAAGCATAGGGAGGCCACAGCAGAGAAGATGAGCAATGGCGAAGACCGCTACTGCTTTGGTTCCCTCGTTCGTTTGTCGTTCCATGATTGTCCTCTTCTACTTTTTGGTCACTGTGTAGCCTGCTTCAGCAACGAGTTTCTTTATGGCTTCATCGGTCTGCTTTGCAGGATCGAAGGTCACCGTCGCCTGCTTCGCGTCGTAGTCAACTTTCGCCTCCTTGACTCCCGGCATGTTTCGAAACGAGGCTTCAAGTCCTTTGGCACAAGAGGGGCAGGTCATACCGGAAATGCCAAAGTTGGAGGTTTGAGTCGAAGCGTTCGGGCTCTCTTTCTTTGCCTTCGATGCTCCCATCGCCTGGGCGACTGATCCCGAGTAGTAGGGGAACAACGCTAAGAAGAGGACCACGATCACTACCAGACCTAAGGAAAGAAAGCTCCACTTGGTCACAGGCTTCATCTCGCAGAGACTTCCTGGTGTACAGCCACGTCTGTAGTCGCGGTAGGCGAGGATCACGCCGCCTAAAAGGAGTAGGGCTGTAGCAAAAAGGAGATAAGGCCTCCATGCTTCAAATGCTGCTGATGCTCCCAGCACTGCAACTCCTCCAGCCGCCGCGACTAGAGGCAAAATGCAGCAGAGTGACGCGGCAAAAGCAGTTAAGACTGAGCTTCCAATAAGGAGTGTTCTACGCATGTTGTTTCCTCGTAATCTGAAAGCGAATAGCCTGCCGAATCACTTCAAGAGAAGGGACTCCCGAGTGGCAGCAGCCGTCTTGGTAAGTGCGGCACATTAGCCCAAAGGACTCTGATTCAACGGCACTTGGCTCGACATCTACCCCGTTGACACGAATGCTCGGAGAGCCGAGGAATCGAAGTCGGTTGGCGGTCTCAGAGTCAGGCACTTCTACCTGCCTGATCTGGCTTGAGATCCCTTCTTCATGAAGCACCGCTTGAACCCGCTCGACAGCGGGCTGGTGGTTCGGGCATCCTTCGAAATACAATACTTCAACGTTCATTTGTAACCTTTCTTGTTTGGAGCGGTGTGCGCGATCTCTTCGAGCACCGGGCAGCACTCGTGATGTGGATCTGCTGCATCGTCCCGAAGCGCTTCCTCACACTTTGTTTGTGCCTCTCGAAGGCGGCTTTCGAGCTTCTTCAAATCTTCAATTTTCTGGCTCACGCTTCCAAGCCGATGCTGTATGAGTTCCCGCACGTGGG
>JBKJSR010000688.1:0-3192 GCA_046594355.1 Bryobacter sp. | reverse complement strand
GCCCACCTGCATCAATATATTCACGGAAGCCTTCTGTTGCGTCGCAATCGGAATCGACTCGACGAGAGCCGCGCGGAAGCCGGCCTTCTCCGTCCGCATCTTGTAACGGCCAGGCGGCAACGGCGTTGCCAAATAGAAAACCGGTCTCGTTTGAGATCGCGCGAATGTTTACGTTGCGGTCGATGTCCGTGACAACGACGCTTGCGCCGGCGATGGCAGAACCGGAGGGGTCGGTGACAAGACCCGATATCGACCCCGCAACCGTCTGCGCGGCCAGATATGGCGCAAGGAGTGCCATCACAATGGGCACGGTCAATCGAAGCGCTAAAGCAAATCTTTTCATTTTGTAATCCCCGAGGCGAGTTTGACCCGACAGGACAAAATTATATACCACGAGGACAGGGCCTATAAGGGGCTACGGCAAACATCAGGATCGATAAACATCACAGAGTGGACGCGACACTATCGAAGGAGGTAGCGATAACGAAACGATATTTTGGCACGGTAGCAAGTACACGAGCGAGTAACTAGGCGGAAGGGGTTGCAGCCACGGCTTGCTCGATTCCTTCAATGTATGTGGGATAGAGGAGCGATAGGCCGAGGAGTTGGAATATGGCGCGGCCATCGACGCGGCGGTTGGTGCGGCGGGAGATTGGGACCTGGGATTCTTCGACGCCGACCGGTGGAGGCAAGTGGAAGCGAGCGGCACAATATTCGGCGATTTCGCGGGAGGTGCATGGATGCTGGTCGGCGACGGGATAGGCACCGGTGTGCAGGGACAAGAGAGCGGCGGCGGCGAGGCGGGCCAGGTCGTCGACATGGATGCGGCTGATGAAGTTGTCGCCTTCGCCGAGCAGGGTGTACCGCTCTTGGGCCATGGAGACCTGGACACCGCGACCAGGTCCGTAGATGGCGGCGGGCCGAAGGATGAGGGATTGCCAGGGGCCACCTGAGACGGCGGCTTCGGTTGCGGCGCGGGCAAGTTCGCGGGAGTTACGCGGGGCGATGGGAGTGTTTTCGTCGACGTGTTCGGCGGCTCCGTAGACGCCGGTAGTGGAGAGGTAGACGATGCGTTGGGCCTTGTGCTCAAGGGCTTTGAGAAGCAGTGCGTCAGCGTTACCGGGAAGGGAGGGGATGGAGTGGAGAACGAATGAATTTGGGGTTGCAAAGCTGGATAACTGCTCAAAGGAATCAGGATGGGTGAAGTCGATTTGCGCACTGCGCAGGGCGAGGACTTCGTGACCATTAGCGCGGAGAAGAGAGGCGACGCGGAAGCCTGTGTAGCCGCAACCGAGAATCAGAATTGGGGACACGGTGATTGCTCATTTCCCGCCAGCCCGGTTGAGGGCGGCGCGGTGTTTGCGGGTTGCCTTTTCGATTTGTTCGGGACTGGTGTAGGGCAGATAGGCGGCGCGCATGACGAACTGATAGATGTGGTTGAGCTCCAGGTTGGGCACGTGGAACTGGAAGTCCCAGGCGGGGTTGCCGTCGCCGCCGCCGGAGGGAGATTGGGTGATACGGACTTGATCCTTTGAGCGGAACATCTGCACGAAGGCGAGGCCGCGGTTGACGCCGAAATACCATGACTCGGTGAAGCGGTGACTGGAGAAGCTGTGAACCAGCTTAAGAGGAAAAGGATCGTCGTGGGGGAAGTTGCGGGAGTCGGAGATGGATCGGTGTGTAGAGAGGACGCCATGGGCAGGGGTAGTGCCACGAATCCAGTTGTTGCTTTCGCCGCGAAAGTGGATATCGAGCGATTCGGGCCGATGGATGTAGCTGGCCCAGAAGAGGCCAATGTAGCCATTGCGGAAAGTGGGTTTGCGGGCGGTGACCTCGATGGTGAGCTGGATGGTTCCGTCGGGGAGGAGTTCATAGCGCTGGCAAGATTCGAGGGCGTGGTGGAAGGTTGGGGACTGGTAGAGTTCGACGGTGTTTTTGTCAATCACTCTTAACTGCATGGGGTGATTGCGGGGCTCGAATTGAATATTGCGATCGGCGGGAATTGTGCCGTCGAGAATGTGTTCGAAGTTAAGACCGGCGTAACCGGGAACGAACAGGTTCCCGTTGCGCTTTTTGTGAGTGAGTTTGGCGACGCCGCTATAGCCGGCGCGATGGAGCGGCAGAATGTGGTCATCGACAGCGGAGTTATCGGCGACCACGGCTTCTATGTTGCCGCACTTGAGGATGACGTAGGACTTGGCGGGGCGAGTGTATTCGATGCTGGGGTTGGAGAGAGTAGTGGCGCTGGGCTGTTGAGCGATGATTACGCCGGTGAGCAGGACAATGCTTAGCATTTCCTCCCGAGTCTACGCTATGGGTAGGGTGCAATCTCGGATGGACTGACAGAAATTTTCGCAGGCCGACATAGACTGATCGCGACGACAAAGCTCGGGCGAAGCGGCCGATTCGGGAATACGGACCGCAATATCGTGCAGGATCCGGGCTTTGCGAATTTGGATCTTTCTTTTCTTCAATCGTTTGCACTGGCGGAGAAGAAGACGCTGCAATTTCGCGCGGAGTATTTCAATACGGCGGATCATGCGACTTTCACCGTGCCGGTGAGTGATTTGAATTCGGGGAACTTCGGGAAAGTGCTGGAGGCGGGGCCGTCGCGGCTATTTCGACTGGCGTTGAAGGTTGTGCATTACGAGGAGCAGACTGAATTCGGCGAATTTGAGGCGACCGTGGGAGCATCTCTGTACTGGTGGTTCCAAACCGCAATATCCGATTTTTTGACCGGCCCCACCACATGAAATATTCCGATTAGACGGAAGCGTTGGGTGGAAGTACAGCCGCTTGTCAAGCGGGGCTCGACGGACTCATCGTGGCGGCGAATAGCGCCCAATTGTCCAGGGAGGCGTCAACAATTTTGATGCTGGATCGGCCGTTGCCTTGTTTGTTGACCCGGACCTGAACGGCGATGCGGTCCATCATGGCGGCAACGTGAGTAATGACCCCGACGCGGCGACCAGAACCGGGAAGAGTTTCGAGTGCGAGCATGACAAGGTCGAGGGATTCTGCATCCAGCGATCCAAAGCCTTCGTCGATGAAGAGACAGTCGACAAATGAGTCGTTGCCTTCGAGGCTGGAGAGGGCAAGAGCGAGGCCAAGGCTGATGAGGAAGCGTTCGCCGCCGGAGAGTGTGGCGACAGGGCGTATGGCGTCCGCCATTTCCCGGTCCCGGATTTGAAG
>JBKJSR010000680.1:0-3686 GCA_046594355.1 Bryobacter sp. | reverse complement strand
TCTTCTTCGTTGCTGGTCCGGAGAGCGTTTCGTGGGCTTCATCCACCTCGGCCAGCACTTCAATGTCGGCGGGTGTGAAGCGGCTTTGAAGCTTGTGGCGGCGGTAGCGGGTGACTTTTACTTGGCTGTGTTCCATGTAACGGGCCACCAGCAGCGTCATTTGCGTCCGGCTCCGCCCGGTCATCTTTTCCACGTAGCGCCGTATCAACCCTCGCACCTTTTTGCCTTGTTTCCGGTAACTCTCCACGCAGGGTCTGAGTGATTTACCCATACACCTCCTCCCGGCGCTGGCCCTCAAACCAAACTCCCGTACTCCCTTCCCAAAACGCCTCTATCTGTTCCACGCTCAGTTTGCCAACTTTCATGCTGACGATCACTCCCCAGCTTGCCCCACTCCTTCAGGTCCGTCTTGCATTGTACACGACTGCATCTTGACATCAAAAACAAGCTATGACATCATTGAATCACGATGCGAACTACGTTGGACATCGAAAATGATGTTTTAGATTGTGCAAAAGCACTGGCGGCGGCGCGTGGGGTATCTGTGGGAACTGCTTTGTCCGAGTTGGCTCGCCGGGGGGTCGCAGCCCGGACTCCCCTGAGTTTACGGAACGGATTCCCGGTGTTTCAGGTTCCGGCTGGTACCCCAAAGTTCGGCCTTGATGAGGTTGCTGCGGCGTTACAGCGTGAGGACCTCGAAGCAGGGCGTGAGTTCCTGGAACCGGGCCGGTAGCGGTGTCTGCATTCCTGCTGGATGTAAATGTTCTGCTGGCACTGGCGTGGCCGACGCATGTCCATCATGCGGCAGCGCATTTGTGGCTCAATGATCATGGGTTGAGCGTTTGGGCCACCTGCCCATTGACGCAACTGGGATTCGTTCGGCTGTCGATGCAACCGGCAGTGGTGAAGGTGCCGCTCTTGTTTGGGGATGCTATGGCCGCCCTCGATCAGATCACTACCAGCCCCGCGCATCAATACTGGCCACTGGAGGTAGGGTTAGCGGGGATACGAGACGAAATTCGGCGAGGGATCGTGGGTCATCACCAATTGACCGACGCTGTGTTGCTGGAGCTCGCGATCCGGCATGGGGGCCAGTTAGCTACCTTTGATCGGCGGGTGATCGGTTTGCTGACTACAGATTCAGCGCTGCGTGAATCCGTAGCGATGATTCCAGCGTAGCCCGCCGTTTCGAATCCAGGATGGGGACGCAAAAGTCTGAGGTACATTCCGTCCGGGCTGTTCTTGCCTGGCAGGAATGGCTCAACCTGCTGGCGAAACCTGGACCGGCAGGCGGTACTCGGGCCTCAAAGTGATCGCTGACCAGGGGCTTGGTAAGCAATGAGCGACAGTAAAGCGGCTGGGTCGGCTGGGCTCCATAGGACGTTGGGACTACGCGATGTGACGCTGCTCGGCTTAGCCTGCATTGTGGGCAGGCGTTGGCTTGGGACGGCGGCCCATGCGGGTCCGGGGTCGGTTGAAGCTTTTTCTGCCGACTGGCCTTTTTGCGTGCCTCTCACCCAGCCGGTAGTCAAGTTGATAACATTACCCAATGCCCAGCTTTCGAAATCGTATCTTCTTACCTACCTTTTTGCTCTTGGCTCTCTCGGCCCGAGCCGCTGAACCCGTTGTGGATTGGGACAAGACGAAGGCTGAAATTCTGCTCCACTTTCAATCGATTGTCCGGTTGAACACCAGCAATCCGCCGGGCAATGAGACTGCGGTGGTCAATTACCTGAAGAGCGTCCTCGATCGCGAAGGAATCAGCTATCAAGTCTTCGCGCTCGAACCAGGCCGCGCGAATCTGGTGGCTCGATTGAAAGGAAACGGAAGCAAGAAACCCATTCTGATCCTCGGGCACACCGACACAGTCGGCGTGCAGCCCGAAAAGTGGCCCGTCGATCCGTTTGGCGCTGTGCTCAAGGACGGCTACATTTGGGGTCGCGGTACGACGGATAACAAGGATGGCGTTGCGGCGGGTCTAATGCTGATGTTGCAGCTCAAGCGCCTTGGCGTCCCTCTTGACCGGGATGTGATTTTTGTTGCGGAGGCCAGCGAGGAGAGTTCCAGCGGTCCGCTTAATGTTGGTATCGAATACCTGATTAAAGAACACTGGCCGGACATAGAAGCTGAGTATGCGCTGGCCGAGGGAGGCTTTGTACACTCAGAGAACGGTCAGGTTCGCTTCGTAGAGATTGCCGCCACGGAGAAGGTGCCGCGCCGGGCGAAGCTCATCGCTACGGGTACCTCGGGCCACGGGTCAAGGCCCAGGCGGGATAATGCCATCGTGCATCTCTCCTCTGCCGTCAGCAAGATCGGCAACTGGCAGCCGCCCATGCGCCTCAACGATGTCACTCGTACATTTTTCGAACGCCTCTCCACGATCAGCCCGCCCGAGGAAGCCGCTCGTTACAACGGCTTGGTCGATCCGCAAAAGACTGCCGCCATTCAAAATTATTTCGCCGACCACGATCTCGGCAAATATTCCATATTGCGGACCTCGATCTCGCCGACAATGCTGAGCGGTGGGTTCCGTCAGAATGTGATCCCCTCGCAGGCCGAGGCCATGCTCGATATTCGTGCGCTGCCGGACGAAGACATGACGAAGTTCTATGCCGAAATGGATCGCGTGATCGGGGATCCGTCTATCAGGATTGTGCCCAGTCCCCCTGGGCGGCCTGCAGCACCGCCTAGCCGTTTGGACACGGAAATGTTCCGTGCGCTCGAAGCCGCACAACGTCGGCTTTACCCCAAAGCGATCACCATTCCAGGCATGGTTACGGGTGCTACCGATCTCGCTCAGTTACGCGCAAAGGGTGTGCAGGCCTACGGGATTGGTCCTCGTTTCGACGAAGCCGAGTTCGCCGAGCACGGGTGGCACAGCGATGTCGAACGTCTTAGCGAAGACTCGCTTTATGGGTTCGTGCAATTTATGTGGTACGCCGTCCTGAATATCGCAGCGAGCAAATAGATTTCTGCGCGTGAGGAACTGTTCCCGGCAAATCCTCCCGACGGACAGCCGTTGGGAGGGTTTGCCCGGCCCCGGTTGCTCGCGAATGGGAATTGACGCTAGCGGGACTTAAGAATCGTTGCGGCGTCGCGGGATGTATCGGCGATCGCGCTGGTGTGATCGAGCGGCAGCAGGCCGAACTTGTCTTTGTGTTTGGGGTTGGCTCCGAGTTCGAGGAGGGCCTTGATGGATTCGGTGCGGAGCCCGAGAGCGGCAAAAGACAGGGAAGTCATTCCGGCGTAGTCGGGGTCCTCGATCTTGGCACCGGCCTTGGCCAGCAGGCGGATGTTTGCTGCATTGTCGAAGTAGCCGGCAAGGTTGAGAATGGTGGCGGGTTGCCCGCCAAGCAGACGCATCCCGTGATTCGGATTGGCACCCTTCGATAACAAGAGTTGGACCATGGCGGGATCGTTTGACATCACCGCATGGGCCAGCGCAGAGGCGTCGTAGCGAATTTTACGGGACGGGGCGGCGGGGATACCGGCATTGAGCAAGACTTCGATCCCCTTTGAGTTGCCGTGATAGAGGGCGGCGATCATGAGGGCGTCGTAACCGACTTTGGTGATGGCCTTGGGCTTGGCACCGCGCTTGAGGAGAACTTCGATCCTGGCAGGGTCGTTCGCGGCCATCATTAGAGCGGTGGTGCCGAGAGGTGTGGCGGCGTTGGGGTCGATTTTCG
>JBKJSR010000547.1:0-4805 GCA_046594355.1 Bryobacter sp. | reverse complement strand
GCCCTCACCCAAACCGTCCCCAGCCCGTGCGCCAAGCCCGCCCTCGCCAGCCCAAAGCGCGCCGATGTCCGCGTCGTCGAACACAGGGGCAATCGATGGCCCTGCCTGTTTTCAAATTGCGCCTCGGCGATTTGCTTGGCCACGCAAAAGCGCTGCACCTCGGGTAATCGCGTCTCGTCTCCCTGCGCATAAGCGACCACCTCCGGCCGGCTTGCCAGCAATTCAGCCTGCGCCATCGCCTCGCCATTTGCTCCCCGCTCCAGCGCCATCGCCATGCCCACCAGCGTCGTTGTCGCGTTCACCGCCGGTCTGCTAAACCATTTGTCCAGATTCCGGTTCAATACAAAAACGCTGAACACGGCAAAGAAAAACACCGGCAGAATCGTGATGCCCAGCGCCGCCACCAGCAGCTTGGTGCGCAACCGTGAGCCTTCGCGATTCCTCTGCCGCTCCAGATAAATTTTGACGAAGGTACGAAACAGCAGAAACCCGATCAGCACGGTCAGCAAAAACACAACCGTCGATACCGCCCAGAAAATCGTTACCTGCTGCGGTCCTGCGGGCGTAAAGTCGCCAAAGCTGAAGCTGCCCTGCCACACCAGCAGGCTCACCAGCACGGTCAGCAGCAACACTCCCAGCCCGTAGAACAGTTTTCGCTTCATAGCCTCACACTACTCATCCCGGTGTACTGTGTCGAGCCCAAAGGCAGGCAGACAGATCGCCACATACTCACAGCCCTCTACGCCAGGCGTCGAATAACGAATCCACTCGCCGCCGCGCGTCAACACCGCCTGCCCCGCGCCCACCTCCATCGCACCGCCCTCGTATTCCACCCGCATCATGCCGCGCAACACCAGCGTGTACTCGTCGAATTCAGGCCGCTGCCCCGGCTCGCTCCAGCCGCTCGGGCTCCTCATATGCGCCACGCTCAGGCGCTCCTCTTTCGTGTTCACCCGGCCCACGTACTCGTCGATCCGTTTGCCACCCGGCACCGGAATCGTCGTCGGACCCGCAATCAATTCAGGCATCTCTAAACTCCTTCCACCAGCATCGCTCCCCATTGAAACCCCGCGCCAAAGGCCGCGAACACCACCTTGTCGCCACTCGCGAATCCCTCGTCCCATTCCCGCGCCGCAATCAGCATCGACGCCGAACTCGTATTGCCGTAGCGCGCGATATTACTATAAAACTGATCCGCCGCAACTCCCATCGTGCGCGCAATCTTGACCAGCAAATTCGCGTTCGCCTGGTGCATCAGAAACACTCTCACGTCGGTAGGCTCCAGTCCCGACCGCGTCAAAACCGCACGGATCACCGCCGGTACTTTCCTCGCTGCGTGTAGAATCACCGTCCGTCCATTCATATGCACCGCCGCGCCAAACTCCAGCTTCAACTCGCCCGAGTTTGATCCATCCGTCCCCAGTTCAAAATCGACAATCCTCGCCCTGCCCCCTTGCGAATCCACAACACAAGCCCCCGCGCCATCCCCAAACAGCATCGCTGTCCCGGCCTCCATCGGCTCAGTCATGACTGCGCCGCTCATCTTCTCGGCCGCTACCACCAGAATCTTCCCCGCTCGTGCAGCCCACACCTCCGCTTGTGCCAACGCAAACAGCGCACCAGCGCTCGCCATCGGCACATCCATCGCAACAGCCTGTGCGGCCCCCAAAAGATGCTGCACTTCGCTCGCCGGCCCCGGAAAGCGTCTCTCACTACTCCCGCTCGCCACCAGAATCAACCCCAGTTCGGTCGCCACAACTCCGCTCCGCTCCAGCGCTTCCATGCCCGCCGCCGCCGCCATCCCGGCCACAGTTTCATCGGCACGCGCAAAGCGTCGCGCTTCAATCCCCGACATCTCGCGAATCCACTCCGGCTCGACGCCAAGCAGCCCCGCCATCTCCACGTTGTCTACTACGCGTTCCGGCAAGTATTTTCCAAAGCCGCGCAGATAAGCCATCTCTTACTGTTTCGCCTCGACGTATTCCGCAATTTTGTCGAGCGTGTCGAACTTGCGCGGGTTCAAATCTCCGTCCGGCACCTGGATCTTGTATTCCTTCTCAAGCGCACTCACAAGATCGGTCAGCCCAAAACTATCCAGCAGTCCGCTGTCGAACAAACTCTCGTCCGCGCCAATGTGTACCGGCTTTCCGGCGATCAAAGCCACAAGTTCACTGATTCTCTTTTGCTTCATCGATATTTCCATTTCCCTCGCTGAATACTCTTTGCCTGATCTTGCGGAACTCCTCGTAGTGCGCAATCAGATCTTTATAAAGCGTCTCGCCTACTAGCCGATAACCCGCACCCGTCAAGTGTACAAAGTCGCCCTGTGCAAAGCCCGCATACACCCACCGCTTCATCGCGCCGCTCCCGCCCATGCGTTCCCTCAAGTCCCAGAACGCCGCGCCCATCTCGATTGCCACATCCCGCTGCGCTTCGCCGATCATGTCCAGCTTCGGCATCGAAGACCACACCCGCTTCACCCGCTGCGCCCGGTCCGGCGGACCCACCACCAACAAACTCGCGCTCGGTGCCATTGCCCGAAAGCGCTGCATCACTTCGCGAAACATCGCCCGGTAGCTCTCCGGTGTCCACTCGCGATTGCCCGCTTCATTCGTCCCATAGGCCAGCACGATCAAACCCGGATTGCGTTTCCCCAGATGCTCGCGCATCTGATTCTCTTCCCACCGCAAACTCACATTCGCCTGCGCGCCGTTGATCCCCAGTGTTTCCCAAGTCAGGCCGCGTTTTTTTTCCGTCACCCAGCCAAACAATTTCACGGGCGCGTTACTGGTCGTCTCCACTGTAAAGCGCTTCAACCCTTCCGCTGCCGTCATGCTCCACAGACCCGGCCCGATCACCCCGTCCGTCTCGACGGTCGCGGCTTCCGCTCCATCCACAAACACGCGAAAACTACCGCCACCCGGCTGCCGCAAAAAGTGCAACTCTGCCTTCTCGCCTTCCGAATCGAGGTAAATCATCTCACCCGGCCGCTGCGTCACAATCGAAGTCCCACCCAATCCGTAGTAGCCGTCTGTGCCCTTGGTGAGCATACCCTCGGTGTCCCAGCGCGGACTCTGGCCACTCTTCACGTCATAACGGCGGTATCCGGCAAAGGGCCGCCCCGCCGTGCTGTAACCCGCTCCCCCATTGCCAAATCGATCCTGAAACATCAGCCGCAACTGATTCGCCCAATCGTCGCTCGCCGTATGGGAATCCCCGTATTGCAGTATATGCAGCGATTGATCTTCGTCCCGCTTCTGTTCCAGTTGCCAAAGCTGCTCAAAAAATGGAACCAGCGCCGCCGAATTCTCAACTGCCGCCGCCGCCACCGCATCCATCGCCTCGGCTACAAATCCCTGCGAAGAGCGCTTCACTTGCGCACTCACCACCGGTGCCTTCGCAACCGCCCGCCGCGCGGTCCGCACCGGCTTCTTCGCCGCCCCCAAGCCCCAATCGGCAAGGCCCAGTATCAGCGCCGCAACTATAAGTCCTCGCAGCATTTTCCACTCTAATCTTCTCAAACTCCGGCATGATGAATGCAGATGCTGTCCCGCCGCTCACTTCTCCTCCAGGCAAGCGCAGCTCTTGCCCAGGACCCCACCTTCTCCACCGGCGTCAACGTAATCAACCTGCTCGCCACCGTTCGCACCAGAAAAGGCGAGCTGATCCAGAACCTCACTCAAGACGATTTCCTGCTCTCTGAAACGGGCAAACCGCAAAAAATCCAATACTTCTCCCGGCAAACAGATCTCCCCCTCCGCCTCGGTCTCCTGATCGACATCAGCATGAGTCAGGAAAAAGTAATCCCCGCTGAACGCGCCGCCGCCTACCGTTTCCTCGATCAGGTAGTGCGCGAAAAGCTGGACAAAGTCTTCCTGATCCAATTCGATACTCTCGCCCGCGTTCGGCTTGGCTTCAGCAATTCGCGCAAGCAGCTCGAAGATACGCTGAACGACATCGACACTCCCACACGAAAAGAGCTCAAGGCAAGCGGCGGCAGCGGCACTGCATTATTCGACGCCGTTGCATCTGGTACCGAGTTGATGAAAACCGAAAGCGGCCGCAAAGCGCTGATCGTGCTTTCCGACGGAGTGGATTCTTCGAGCGACCACACGCTCCCGATGGCGATTGAAGCGGCCCTCCGCGCCGACACTCTCGTCTATGCGATCTACTTCACCGACGAGGGCTATTACAGCTTTGGCTCCGGTGCGCCCGATGGCCGCTCCGTCATGAGCCGTCTTGCTAAAGAAACGGGTGCCGGTTTTTTCGAAGTCACGAAAAAGCTGTCCATCGACCAGATCTTCGTGCAGATCGAGCAGGAACTGCGCAGCCAATACAGCATCGGCTATGTCTCGGATATTCCAGTCGGCTACCCCGCCTTCCGCAAAATCCAGCTTGCCACCAAGCCAAAAGGCCTCACAGTCCAAACCCGCGACGGCTACTGGCCCAAGCGCCACTGAACTCCACTGAGCTCCCCCTCTTCAGTGCTAACGTTGCTCCATGGACCGCCGCACGCTCGCGCAAGCCATCGCCACTCTCGGCCTCGCAGAAGCCCATTCCTTGTGGGCCGCCGGGCGCGAACCAGAAACGCTCCTCCTCAAGCGCAACGGTTGGATGCCCAATAACGAACGCCCCCCCGTTTTGCTCTACCGCGGCGTCCTCGCGCCCGGCACTCCAGACCCTGCCGCCGCACTCGAAATCCTCCTGACGAAAAACGCTTGGCAACCCCAGTGGCGCAACGGTGTCTACCCCTTCCACCACTACCATTCGACGGCTCACGAAGTCCTCGGCTTCGCTCGCGGCGA
>JBKJSR010000336.1:0-3922 GCA_046594355.1 Bryobacter sp. | reverse complement strand
CATACGCGGCGCGTTTACGCAATTTGTTATCGTTTTCTAGGCAAAGACGAAGAGGCCCAGGACCTTACGCAGGAAGTATTCCTGCGCATTTTCAAGACACTGAAGAGTTTTCGTGCGGGCGAAGGGAGCTTTACCGTTTGGCTCTCCCGGCTGACTCGTAATCTGTTGATCGACAATTACCGTAAAACCAAGGGGGAACGAATGACCGACTCCCTGGAGACACAATTGCCGATGATCGAAGAAACCTCACTGGCCGGCGGCCGCACGGACGGATTACTGGCGGGCCGGGAGGCAAGCGAATTGTTGCAGGCGGCTTTGCAGAAGCTGTCGCCCGAATTGCGCGAGGCCGTAATCCTCCGCGACCTGCAGGAAATGGACTACCGGGAAATCGCTCTCACCCTGAGCGTGCCGGAAGGAACAGTGAAGAGCCGGTTGAACCGGGGGCGGGCAGAACTGGCGCGCATTCTGAAGCGGCAGAAGGTTGTGATCTAAGATGCGCGAACTACACTGCCTACAGATCGACGAATTGCTTTGCGACTTTGTGGACGGCACGCTGAGTGCCGAACAGAAGGCGGCGTTTGAAGCACACACGGCAAAATGCGCGGCCTGCCAGGAACTGGTAGCCGAGGTAGCCGGAGCGGTGAGCTTTATGGAGCGGGCGGCGATGGTTGAGGTACCGAAAGAACTGGTTACCAGGATTTTGTACCATACGCCGAAGCAGTCGCCGCTGCTTGAAGCAATGGCCAAACGGGACTGGTTGAAGCGATGGATTGCACCGTTGATTCAACCGCGATTCGCCATGGGAATGGCGATGACGATATTGAGTTTTTCGATGCTGGGCAAGTTTGTCGCACCGGTGCGGCAGATCAAGCCGAGCGATCTCGATCCAGTGAAAGTGTGGCGGAGCGTCGATGATTCCGCGCACCGGACCTGGGATCGTTTTGTGAAGTATTACGACAACCTTCGCCTGGTTTACGAAGTCCAGACCGCGATCGACGACATCAAGGGCGAGCCGGAGGAGCAGGCGGCAGCAGTACAATCCAACACCAAGAAGAGTGGAGAGTCAAAATGAACCCCACCGAGAATGAAGCACTTCAACCGGAAGAACCCATCTCACCCAACTCACCCAGTTCATCCATCGTCGGCTATTGCCGGGCGACAGGGAAAGCTTTGACCTCGTCCGATTCCGTATATGTAAATGGCATCCTGTATTCGAAGGAATACGCGGAGCAGACAAAGCTTAGGGAGGAGCCAAAATCGCCGTACGCCGATGCGGTTGTGAGCGTGCCGAAAAACGCGGACGTCTCGCCGGGCTGGGCCTTTGTGCTGGGGTTGATCCCCGGCGTGGGGGCGATCTACAACCAGCAGTATGCGAAGGGTCTGTTTCACATCATCGTCTTTGGGGCGCTGGTGACGATCCTGGAACGACCGGGTGTATCGGTGCCATTTCTGGGAATTCTGATGATGGGCTGGTATTTCTACATGCCATTTGAGGCTTATCACACGGCGCAGAAGCGGCAGCGCGGTGAAGTGGTGGACGAGATGAGCGGCCTGGTGAATTTGCCGCAAGGAATGAAGAAATTGCCGATTGGCCCGTTTGTTTTGATTGGAATTGGCTTCGTTTTTCTGCTCGACAATCTTGGGCTGATGCGAATCGACGACTTGTTGCGCTTTTGGCCGGTGCTGTTGATCGCGGCGGGAGTGATCCTGCTGATGCAGCGTATTCAAGCGGCGGGCGCGGTAAAGGAGAACGGGAATGCCGACTAGCATTGGACTGGTAGCAGCGGTTCGCGGGCCAGTAATCCTGATCACACTGGGAACATTGATGGCGATCGACCATGCGGGTGGCTTGCGATTTAGCCGGAGCTGGCCGATTCTGATCATCATGTTTGGACTTTTGAAGCTTGCCGAATATATGAAAGGAGGGCAGCAGTCATGAAGCAGTCGTTTGTTGGACCGATCATCCTGATCGGAGTCGGCCTGTTGTTTTTGGCGAACAACTTGCGACCGGAGCTTTCTCCGTGGCGGCTGTTGCTCGACTATTGGCCTTATCTGCTGATCGTTTGGGGGCTGGTGCGGCTGGCCGAGATTGGGTTTCTTGCTTCGCGAAACCAGCCGCTGCCGAAGCGCGGCGTCAGTGGTGGCGAATGGGGATTGATCATTTTCATCACACTTGCCGTCAGCGGGATGTGGTTTGGCACGGATATGCACGACCGGATTCGCAGTGGAAGGGTACACCTGCGTGGGTTGCAAATTTTTGGCGAGACCTTTGAGTATCCAGTAAACGCGACTATGAGCTGCACGAAAGCTCCCCGGGTGATTGTCGAAAACCGGAGGGGGAATGTACGCCTGATCGGGACCGACACAGACGAGGTAAAGGTGAGCGGGCACAACACAGTTTTTGGTATGGACAGGGTGGAGGCGGACAGGATCAGCGAGCGGATGAAGCTGGAGGTGACGGTGCAGGGCGATCAGGTGGTGATCCGCACGAACCAGGAAAACGCGGCGAGCGATAACAAGGTGCAAGCCGATCTTGAAGTGCAGATCCCGAAGGGCGCATCGGTGGAGTGCCGCGGAACATATGGCGACTTTGATGTGAGTCAGATCGCGGGCAGCTTTGAAGTGAAATCGGATAATGCTGGTGTTCGCGGGCAGGACATTGGCGGCAATGTGCGGATCGATTTGCGGCGGAGCGACATTGTACGGCTGGTGCGAATTCAGGGCAATGTGGATGTGAAGGGAGCAAGGGCCGACGATCTTGAGATGGACGACGTGGCCGGCCAAGTGGTTGTGGATGGGCAGTTCACGGGCAACATCGATTTCCGAAGGATTGAAAAGGGGCTGCGCTTTAGTAGCAAGTCGACGAATCTGACGATCGAGAAGTTGAAGGGCAGAGCGCACTTTTCGGACGGAGACCTCGAAGTGGACGACATCCAGGGAGCGCTGCATCTGCGGAGCAAATCGAAGGATGTGCGGGTGAGTGGATTTGCGACCCCGATCGACATTGATCTGGACCGCGGCGACATTGAGTTGTCGCCTGGAAGCGCGACATTGAGCATGATGGTGGCGAAGACTTCGAGCGGCGGAGTGACGCTGCATTTGCCCGAGAACGCCAAATACGACCTCGATGCAACGACGCGGCACGGAGAAGCGGAGAACGAATTTGGAAGCCCCTTGACGAGCCGGGAGGCGAATCGGGGAGCATCGATTCGTGGTGGCAATGGGGGACCGAAGATCCTGCTTGAGACTGGACGCGGGCGCATGACCGTGACTCGAGGCGGGGTGATGAGCAGCAGGGTGGACCGGGTAGGGCAGGTGCCGCCTGTAGCGCCGAAGGCACCTACGCCACCTGCGGTTGTGGATCGATAGGGCGAGGGACACTTCGGGCGTTGGACTTGATGGCCGGGTTCTCTGGAGAGGGCCTGGCTTTTTATTGGGGTCTGGAAATTGCCGATTTTGGGTTCGTTTGTGGCATTTATCCATGAGACTCCGTGGTGTTTGAAGCGGATTGTTCTGCGGTCGAATTGGCTTGGCTGGCGGAATTGGCTTCGTTTCGTTGCATTCCATCCGCTCGCTCGCTTGCCATCGCAGCGCGATGCCTTTGGGTTCGTTTGAAGGGTTTATCCATGGGACTCATTGGTGGTCGAATCGGATTGGCTGGCGGAATTGGCTTCGTTTAGCCAGACTTGATCGGCACGGTTGAAATCGGATTGGTGACCGGTGGCAATGGCGAGTCCAAGGATGAGCGGCTCTTCTTTTGCCAGTTGATCTTTGCGGAGGTCGGCAAAGGGGATGGCGACTGAGACTGGGGCGAAGACTTTGGCACCGGCGAGTTCGGCGTGGACTTCGACGCCCGCCAATCTGTGGAGCAGGAGTTGCTGGAGCTGTTTGAAGGCTTTGGCGGCGCGGCGTTCAAAGAGGG
>JBKJSR010000265.1:0-3485 GCA_046594355.1 Bryobacter sp. | reverse complement strand
CATAGGTATGTGAAGCTCATCTTATCGTCTTTGACGAAAGGAAAATTAAAGGGGTATCTCCGCAGAAGCGATAATCTGCTCAATTACCCTGCGCGTCGATTCCGAATGGCGGTGGCCGAAGCTTGCCTGAGCCGACAAGCGCAGGCGATGTGAGAAGACAGGAACAGCAAGCTGTTTAATGTCGTCCGGTATCAGGAAATCGCGCCCATCGAGCATGGCACTTGCTTGCGCAGCCCGGTAGAGCGCCTGGCCACCGCGTGGGCTGACACCCAGACTGACGCCTTCGTGGTGACGAGTCCTCTCGACCAGAGATAGCAAGTAAGTGACCAGGTCGGGATCGGCGTGAACAGCCTCTACCTCTTCCTGAATCGACTTCAGTTCAGCACCCGAAAGAAGGTTCTTGAGCTGTTGCGGTTTGAGACTTGCACCTTGCATCACCGCGCGTTCCTGCTCGCGGCTGGGGTAGCCAATTTCGATCCGCATCAGGAATCGGTCGAGCTGACTTTCCGGCAGTTGGTAAGTGCCCTGTTGCTCCGTGGGGTTTTGTGTGGCGATCACCATGAAAGGGTCGGGGAGTGGCATTGTCTTGCCATCCACCGAGACTTGCCCTTCGCTCATTGCTTCGAGCAGAGCACTCTGCGTCTTGGGCGTGGCGCGATTGATCTCGTCGGCCAGCAGAAAATTAGCGAATACGGGGCCTGCCCGAAACTCGAAATCCTGAGATTGCGGGCGATAGATCGAGACGCCGGTAATGTCGCCGGGCAGTAAGTCGGAAGTGCATTGCAGCCTGCGAAAACTAGCATCGACTAGCCGGGCCAGCGATTCGGCGAGTGTTGTTTTGCCAACTCCAGGGACGTCTTCAATCAAGAGATGCCCGCGGGCGATCAGACAGATGAGAGTGAGCCGAACGGCTTCTTCTTTGCCGAGGAGCACTTGCCCCAAAGCTTGCTTGAGATCTGTCAGAACCGTCGATTTGGCGAGCTGCTTCATGCCGATGCTGACAAGTTTAACGCAGGCACTCCAGCAAGGCGATTTTGTGCGTCCTCAAGGGTGTGCGACGTAGAAGCGATAGCTCCACTTTCCTGTGGCGCACCCTGTACTCCTGCGTTCGAAATCAATCAGTGCGACCATGAAGATGCCATTAGGCAACTCATTTTTTGGAGGTTAATTCAATGGATTTATTAGAAGGACTTAAACTCAAGTATGGGTCGGTTCTAAAGCTGATCAAGGAAAAGGGCGTCGTGCTTGCGCACATGCACATGGAAGGCGAAAAGCTCCATCTCGAGGGCAAAGCGCCCAATGAAAACGTCAAGAACGACGTGTGGAATGCGATCAAGGCGGTTGGCGACAATTGGTCCAGCGAGATCAGTTGTAATCTGAGCGTCGACACATCGCTACCGCAGCCCGTCAAACACTATACCGTCATAGGTGGCGACAGTCTTTGGAAGATCGCAGCGAATTTTTACGGCAACGGTCCGCAGTTTCCGAAGATCATCGCCGGGAATCCCGGAAAACTCAAAGATGAGCACAGCGTCATTCATCCGGGCGACGTGTTGGTGATCCCCGACTAGTATTACTCTGTTAAGTACAGTTGACATCGTTTAGTGTCGTAGGGTATTGGTTGGGTATGGAATGGAACACCCGACTCCTGAAGAACAGCATTTCAGATCTCACCAACTTCCTGGCTCCGTTGGTGGCGACATTGGGCCGCAGCGAGCGACGCCGCGCTGCGGTGAATTATGTGGAAGGTCTGCTGATGCCTGGGCAGCGCAAGTCGATAGAACCTCTGGCCGCACGCCTGGGCGTCGATTCGCAGAGCCTGCAGCAACTGTTGACGAGCAGCCCGTGGAGCGATGAAGCTCTGTGGAAAGCGATTCGTCACGGAGTGATTCCGCACCTGGAGCCGTTGGAGGCTTGGGTCGTTGATGAGACCGGGTGGCTCAAACAAGGTACCCATTCGGTGGGGGTCAGCCATCAATACTGCGGTGCAGTGGGAAAGTCTGCCAACTGCCAAGTAAGTGTGGAACTGGCGGTGAGCGATGGCTGGGTGGCGGCGCCAATCGCCGGGCAATTGTACCTGCCGCGGAGTTGGAGCGAGAACCAAGCGCGGAGAGACGAGGCGGGAGTGCCGGCAGAGGTGGCGTTTCGCACCAAGTCGGAATTGGCGCTGGCGCTCATCGCTCAAGCTCACGCTGACGGAGTGTGCCCGGCGCCTGTGCTGGGCGACTCGGCCTATGGAGATAGCGGGGATTTCCGCGAAGGCCTGCGCCAGTTGGGTCTGGAGTTCTTTCTTCAGGTCGAGTCGACGCATAAGGGTTGGACGGAACCGGTGGCTCTGGAGCGCAAGCGCACCCGCTACAGCCTCGCCGCCGACGCGCCCGCCTCTCGCACATTGGCCGAGATCGTCGCCGGTTTTTCCTCCCAACAGTGGAAGCCGTGTTCGTGGAAGACGGCCAAGGGGGAAACGCAGCATACGCGCATAGCTTGGTGCGAAGTCTACCTGGAGCATTTCTTGCGCCAAGACGGGAAGGAGCCGGAAAAAGCCTGGCTCGTCATCGATTGGCCGAAGGGTGCGCCCGCGCCCTACCACTACTATCTCGCTCACCTCCATCGTCCGCCGGCCAAAGCGCGTTGTCTGAAACTGAGCCGCTCACGGTGGCATATCGAACAGTACTTCCAGCGCGCCAAAGACGACTTGGGCCTGGATCACTTTGAAGGGCGGAGCTGGCGCGGGTTTCATCATCACTTGGTCCTGTCGGCCGTCGCTTACCTGTTTATTCTCGTTCAGTACAACCGCACCAAAAAAAACTTTTGGTGTGACGTGGGAGCAGACCCTGCGAGCGATCCAACCCTGGTTAGTGAGGGCGAGCGGCTGCTGCAACTGCTGCGGAACGAAATTTGAGGTGGTCTAGCATCATTGTACTTAACAGAGTAATACTAGTTGCTTAATTACATAAATTGATGACTGTATTATGTAGTTAACGACCTTTGACTACCCGCTTGCGCCAGCGGAATGGCTTGGCGTGTTTGTTGTGTCTCTTTATAAACGCATCGATTGCGTCGCGCAATTGATGCTTATTTTTGAAATCGGCACCGCTGAGCGCCTTGCGTTGCAGCAGGCGGAACACGATCTCGATCTGGTTCAACCAACTCGCCGAAGTCGGCGTGAAGTGGAACTGTACCCGCCCTCCGAATTTCGCCAACCAGTCGTCGTCTTTCTTATGCGTCGAGTAGTTGTCCAGGATCACATGGATTTCCCGGTCCAACGGCAGTTCCGCTATCACGCCGTCAAGGAAGCCCGGAAAGTCTTCCCGTTTCTTGTAGTCGGTGGTCTTGACATGGCACTCCAGCATAGCCAAGCCGACTAGTGCCTCGAAAAATTATACTGGGTGCGGGACATGGGAGTTAGAGATTAGGCAGCTTTAGAGCGGGAATCCCAGCGATCCTCGAACTCGCCACTGAGTCGGGAGCAGCGGAGGGCGATC